>NZ_JBQJIK010000046.1:0-65848 GCF_052078665.1 Inquilinus sp. CA228
CGGCTGGGCAGCAGCCCGGTCATGGCGCCCCGCGCCAGCGGCTCGCCCGCGGCCTGGGCGAGCAGGCCGCGCGCCAGCGCGTCGGCGCTGCCGCCGCCGGCCGGGATGGTGAAGACCCGCGGGGTCATCTGACCTCGCGCAGGGCCCGGGCCAGGGCCGCGCCGCGGCCGCCCAGGCCGATGATGGTGGCGACGCGGCCGTCGCCCGGGCCGTGCGCCAACTCGATCTTCAGCCGGTCGGCTGGCGTCAGCGGGCCCAGCCGGTCGGGCCATTCCACCAGGCAGATGCCCAGCCGCGCCTCGTCCCAGCCCAGCTCCAGCACCTCCTCCGGCGCCGCCAGCCGATACAGGTCGAAATGCCACAGCTCGCCCGCCGGCAGGTCGTAGGACTGGACCAGGGTGAAGGTCGGGCTCGGCACCTCGAGCTCCGGCTCGCCCGAGGCGGCGCGGATCAGGGCGCGGGCCAGGAAGGACTTGCCGGCGCCCAGGTCGCCGGCCAGCAGGACGATGTCGCCCGGCTGCAGCGGCGCCGCCAGCCGCGCCGCCAGGGCTGCGGTCGCGGCTTCGTCGGGCAGGTCGAGGGTGAATCGGAACATCGGCCGATTGTTCGCATACCGGGGCAGATGCGTCACGCGCGTGTCGCATCGCGATGGTGCGCGCCGTCGCGGAACCGGCTATCCCATCGGGGTCTGGAGCTTCGGAGAACCGCCATGCCGCACCGCACCGACGTCGCCATCATCGGGGCCGGCCCGGTCGGGCTGTTCGCGGTGTTCGAATGCGGCATGCTGAAGATGAAATGCCATGTCGTCGACGTGCTCGACGTCCAGGGCGGGCAATGCGCCGCCCTCTATCCGGAAAAGCCGATCTACGACATCCCCGGCCAGCCTCGGATCGAGGCGGCGGAGCTGATCGACCGGCTGGTGGCGCAGGCGGCGCCCTTCGCCCCGGTCTATCATCTCGGCCAGCGGGTCGAGACCCTGGCGCGCCAGCCGGACGGCCGCTGGCTGGTCGGCACCAGCGCCGGCACCCAGATCGACGCGGCGGCGGTGATCGTCGCCGCCGGGGTCGGCGCCTTCGGCCCGAACCGGCCGCCGCTGGCCGGGATCGAGGCGTATGAGAACAGCTCGGTCTTCTACATGGTGACGCGGAAGGATTCGCTGCGCGGCAAGCGGGTGGTGGTGGCCGGCGGCGGCGACAGCGCGCTCGACTGGTCGATCCTGCTGGCCGACATCGCCGCCAAGGTCATGGTGGTGCACCGGCGCGACAAGTTCCGCGGCGCGCCGGACAGCGTCGCCAGGCTGCACGCCCTGGCCGAGGCGGGGAAGATCGAGCTGGTCACGCCCTACCAGCTGCACGGGCTGGAGGGGGCGGGCGGCCAGCTCTCCGCCGTCACCGTGGCGACGCTGGACGGCGCCGTGCGGCGGCTCGAGGCCGACGTGTTGCTGCCCTTCTTCGGCCTGTCGATGAATCTCGGCCCGATCGCCGATTGGGGCCTGGCGCTGGACAAGAGCCACATCGCCATCGACCAGGCGACGGCGGCGACCAGCGCGCCCGGCATCTTCGCCGTCGGCGACATCGCCACCTATCCGCACAAGCTGAAGCTGATCCTGACCGGCTTCGCCGAGGCCGCCTCGGCCGCCCATGCGATCCATCCGCTCGCCCATCCGGGCGAGGTGCTGCATTTCGAGTACTCGACCACCTCGGGCGTACCGTCAGCCTAACAACTCCGCCGCGATCGGATACAGCGAAGCGACCAGCAGCAGGGCCATGCCCAGGTTGAACGCGCGGACCGCGGCCGGGGCGTGCAGCACCCGGCGCAGCGCCATGCCGAACAGGGCCCAGCAGCCGACGCTGGGCAGGTTCACCAGCCCGAAGACCACGGTGACGATCGCCAGGTTGCCCAGGAACCCGGCCTGCGGCGTGTAGGTGGCGATGGCACCCACCGCCATCACCCAGGCCTTGGGGTTGATCCATTGGAACGCCGCGGCCTCCAGGAAGGTCATCGGCCGCCCGGCCTCGCCGCCGGCCGAGATCGGGCCGGACCGGGCGATCTTCCAGGCGAGATACAGCAGGTACGCGGCGCCGCCGTATTTCAGCAGCTCATACAGCAGCGGCCAGGCGGCGAAGGCGGCGCCCAGCCCCAGCCCGACCGCCGCCACCAGCACCGTGAAGCCGGCGGCGATGCCGACCATGTGCGGCACCGTCCGGCGGAAGCCGAAGCTCAGGCCGGAGGCGGTCAGCATGATGTTGTTCGGCCCCGGCGTGATCGAGGTGACAAAGGCGAACAGGACGAAGGAGGAGAGCAGCTCTGGCGTCATGGGCCGCACAGTGGCGTGGCTACAGGATCGGTACAATCGGAACATTGTCCCGAACAATTTCGCCATGGAGAGATATCAATCTCCGTGCCACCCTCCCCACCGACCGCGCCGCCGCCCGAGGAGATCCCGATGCGCCTGCCCGAATTCGCGCTCGAAGCCTATTTCGCGCGCTGGGAGTTTACCGCCCGCCATAATCTCTGCGCCTCCGACATGCAGTCGCTGACGCTGACCGACCTTTTGGCCCTCGGCACGCCGCAGCAGCGCGAGGCCTGGGACCGGCTGTGGCTCGGCTACACCGAGACCGCCGGGGCGCCATCGCTGCGGGCGGCGATCGCCGGCATGTATGCCGGGCTGGAGGCCGAAGACGTGGCGGTCACGGTCGGGGCGGGGGAGGCGATCTTCCAGTCGGTGCGGGCGCTGCTGGGCTCGGACGACCATGCGGTGACGCTGATCCCGAACTACCAGTCGCTCGAGGCGGTGGCCGCCGGCATCTGCGCCGTCACCGGCGTGCCGCTCGACCCGGCCCCGGAGTCGGAGTACGGCTGGTCGCTCGACCCGGACCGGATCGCGGCGGCGCTGCGGCCGAGCACCCGGGCCATCATCCTGAATGTGCCGCACAACCCGACCGGCTGGCTGCCGCCGCGGCCAGTGTTCGAGGCGATCATCGAACTCGCCCGGTCGCGCGGGATCTGGATTCTGTCGGACGAGGTCTATCGCGGGCTGGAACGGCGTGAGGATGAGCGCCTGCCGTCGGCGGTCGAGCTGTATGAGCGCGCCCTGTCGGTCGGGGTGCTGTCCAAGACCTACGGCCTGCCGGGGCTGCGCCTCGGCTGGGTCGCCTGCCGCGACCGCGAGCTGCTGCGCCGGATCGTGCGGCAGAAGGACTACACCACCCTCTGCGCCCCGGCGCCGAGCGAGGCGCTGGGCGAGATCGCGATCGGCGCCCGCGACCATCTGGTGGCGCGCAGCCGGGCCCTGGTCGCCGCCAACCTGCCGCTGCTCGACGCCTTCTTCGCCCGCCACGCCAACCGGTTCGAATGGCAGGTGCCCGCCGCCGGTTGCATCGCCTTCCCGCGCTATCTCGGGGAGGAGGGGGTGGACGCCTTCGCCGACGGCCTGGTCGAACGCTCGGGCGTGCTGCTGCTGCCGGCGCGGGTCTATCGCTCCGCCCTCGGCCCGGTGCCGGCGGACCGGTTCCGCATCGGCTTCGGCCGCGCCGACCTGCCGGAGGCCCTGGCGGCGCTGGAGGCGCATCTCTCCGCCTGACGGCCTGCGACGCGATGCGGGGAGGCGGGTCGGGGCCGCAGCGTGTAGGGTGCGGCCGGACCACCGGGAAGAGATCATGCTGCGCCGTCTCGCCTTCGCCCTTCTGCTGCTGCCGGCCCTGCCCGCTGCGGCGGCCGACCAGACCCTCGGCACCTTCCGCGGCACGGTCGCGGGCACCGGTGGCGAGACCGAGACGATCGAAGGCTTCGCGGCCGTGGTGAAGGACGACCGCGGCCGTTTCGTCCTCGGCATGACCGCGACCGGCGAGGGGGTGATCCGCGCCCGCCAGATCCAGCTGCTGCTGCCGGCCGATGTGGCGCCGGGCGACCTCCCGGTCGGCAGCTACGATTCGGCCCGGCACGACAAGGACGGCAAGGCCGCCGGCGCGCTCTACCTCGCCATCGGCGCGGACGGGTCGCGGGTGCGCGACTGCCGCCTGGTGCCGCAGGGGACGGTGGAGATCTCCGCCGTCTTGCCCTTCGCCGGCACGCTGAACTTCACCTGCCGCGATTCGTCGGAGGCGACGCTGTCGCTGACCTTCGACGCGGTGCCGGTCGATCCGAACCAGGTGGTGCCGTCCGAGCCCGCGGCCGCCTCGGCCGGCCCGGGCCGGGTCAGCACCAAGGTCGGCGCGCCGGTCAACGCCACCATCACCGGCACCGGCTCGGCCAAGCGCCAGGCCGCGGGCAGCCGGCTGCTGCTGCTGTATCTGGAGCAGCAGCGCGACGTCCACGGCACCAAGCAGATGATGCCGGTCGGCGCCGTGGTGGTCGCGCTGCCGAAGGACGCCGCCCTCGGCGCGCATGACCTGAAGCCGTTCTCTCAGGCGGTCGCGGCCGACAAATCGGCGACCGACTACGGCGTCTCCTTCAGCCTGGAGGCCGGCGACGGCTCGATCGACGGGTGCGACCAGGCGGCGAGCGGCACCCTGACCCTGACGGGCCTGGATCCGCTCGCCGGTTCGGTCCGCTTCACCTGCGCCGACCAGAACGACCTGTCGGTCGAGAGCGACTTCGACGGCATCCCCACGACCGACTGACGGAGCGCCGGGCTAGAGCACGAAGTCGGGGGCCACCAGGCCGATGGCGCCGGTGAGCTGGATGTGGAAGTCGGAGACGCCGTCGCCGTTGACATCGCCGGCAATGGTGGTGACGGCGCCGACCACGGAGTAGCGCAACTCCCCCGCGTCGCCGTTGTAGAGGCCGGTGCCGATGAAGGCGAAGGCCTGGTTGCCCGCCACCGTCGTGTCGGCGTCGATCGCCGACAGGTCGATGCGGTCGCCCTGGGCGTGGCTGAAATCGGTGATCCGGTCGGCGTTGACGCCGACGACGCTGTGCGTGGGGGAGGAGAAGACGAAGCGGTCGGCCCCGCCGCCGCCGGTCAGCACATCCTTGCCGGCCCAGCCGTTCAGCACATTGGCGGCCGAGCTGCCGATGATGGTGTCATTGCCGGCGCTGCCGTTGACGTTCTCGATGCTGCGATAGCTGTCGCCCTGGGCGCCGAGGAAGCCGAACCCGGTAGCGAGGTTGACGATCGCGCCCACCGCGTTCTCGGTGTAGGTGACGGCGTCGGTGCCGTTGCCGCCGTCGAGGACATCCTGGCTTGCGCCTCCGCGCAGGATGTCGTTGCCGTCGCCGCCGGACAGGAAATCAGCGCCGCCATTGCCGGTCAGGGTGTTGGCGCCGGCATTGCCGACCAGAGTGTCGGCAGCGTCACCGCCGATCGCGTTTATGCTGCCGCTGCCGGTCAGGATCAGGCGCTCGACGAATGTCGGCATGGTGAGAGAGACGCTGGAATAGATCGTGTCGGTGCCGTCGCCCGGCGAATGCTCGATGACCTCGTCGTCGGTCGAATCGACGATGTAGGTGTCATCGCCGAAATTTCCATCCATACGGTCGTTGCCGGTGCCGCCATCGATGAAATCGTCGCCGCCGCCGCCATCGATGATGTCGTTGCCGGCCCCGCCGAAGGCCAAGTCGTCGCCGATGCCACAATTGATGTTGTCGATGCCACCGAGGCCGTGGAACTCATCGTTACCGCCATTGTCGGCCAGCGGCGGAGGCAGCGTGTCGTCGCCGTTCGTGCCTGTGAAAATGGTCATGGATTTCTCCTGGAACAGGAATGAAATGTCGGGCGGTGCGGCCGATACGACATTTGCCTTATGTTCACGGCATTGATTGGGCACGAACGTGCTGAATCCGAGGTTTTCTGTCGCGCTGCCTTGCCGGACGCATCGCCGTACGGCAGGCACGAAAAAGCCCCCGCCGGAGGGCGGGGGCTGGTCTCGATCGAAACCCCGGAGGGGTGATCAGTAGCGGTAGTGGTCCGGCTTGTACGGGCCCTGCGTCGGCACGCCGATGTATTCGGCCTGCTTCGGGGTCAGCTGGGTCAGCTTGGCGCCGATCTTGTCCAGGTGCAGCGCCGCGACCTTCTCGTCGAGGTGCTTCGGCAGGACGTAGACCTTGCGCTCGTAATTGGCGTGGTTCTGCCACAGCTCGATCTGCGCCAGCACCTGGTTGGTGAAGCTGGCCGACATCACGAAGCTGGGGTGGCCGGTGCCGCAGCCCAGGTTGACCAGCCGGCCCTGGGCCAGGACGATCAGGCGCTTGCCGTCCGGGAACACCACCTCGTCGACCTGCGGCTTGACCTCCTCCCACTTGTAGTTGCGGAGGCCGTCGATCTGGATCTCGCTGTCGAAGTGGCCGATGTTGCAGACGATGGCGCGGTCCTTCATCGCCCGCATGTGGTCGAGCGTGATGACGTCGACATTGCCGGTCGCGGTGACGAAGATGTCGCCGATCGGCGCCGCCTCGTCCATGGTCGTGACCTGGTAGCCTTCCATCGCCGCCTGCAGGGCGTTGATCGGGTCGATCTCGGTGACCATGACCCGGGCGCCCTGGCTGCGCAGCGAGGCGGCCGAGCCCTTGCCGACGTCGCCATAGCCGGCGACGACGGCGACCTTGCCGGCCATCATCACGTCGGTGGCGCGCTTGATGCCGTCGACCAGGCTCTCGCGGCAGCCATACAGGTTGTCGAACTTCGACTTGGTGACGCTGTCGTTGACGTTGATGGCGGGGACCTTGAGGGTGCCCTTCTTCATCATCTCATACAGGCGGTGCACGCCCGTGGTCGTCTCCTCGGACAGGCCGCGGACCTCGGCCAGCATCTCCGGATACTTGTCGTGCAGGATCTGGGTGACGTCGCCGCCATCGTCCAGGATCATGTTCGGGGTCCAGCCGCCCGGGCCGCGCAGCGTCTGCTCGATGCACCACCAGAACTCCTCCTCGGTCTCGCCCTTCCAGGCGAAGACCGGGATGCCGGCGGCGGCAATGGCCGAGGCGGCCTGGTCCTGGGTCGAGAAGATGTTGCAGGACGACCAGCGCACGGTGGCGCCCAGCGCCGTCAGCGTCTCGATCAGCACCGCGGTCTGGATGGTCATGTGCAGGCAGCCGACGATGCGGGCGCCCTTCAGCGGCTGCGACGGGCCGAACTCCGCCCGCAGCGCCATCAGGCCGGGCATCTCGGTCTCGGCGATCGCGATCTCCTTGCGGCCCCAATTGGCGAGGCTGAGATCCTTGACCTTGTAGTCGGTGAAGGTGGCGGCGTCGGGCATCGAAGGCTCCTCGAGGCAAAGCTGAATTGCCGCAGGGTGTAGCAGCCGGACCCGTTCGCCACAAGCATAAAGATATCTTTATATGTTTGATTTGGGCTCCTGGAGCTGAGTCGCGGGAGGCCAGAAACGTTTGCCGCCGGCTGTTGCACGTTTCTGCCTGTTCGTGCATGATCGGGCAAAACCAGGCAACTCCCATGACCGACATCCTGCTGCCCGAGGAACGGCGCAAGCGCCTCCTCGACCTCCTCGCCCTCGAGGGCAAGATCCTGGCCACCGCGGCCAGCGCCGTGCTCGGCGTGTCCGAGGACACGATCCGGCGCGACCTCAACGACCTCGCCCGCGCCGGGGCGGTGCGCCGCGTCCATGGTGGGGCGCTGCCGCTGACCCCGGCCACCGGTACCTTCGCCACCCGGGCGACCGAGCGGCCGGAGGCCAAGGCCGCGCTCGGCCGGGTGGCGGCCGGGCTGATCCGGCCGGGCGAGGTGGTGCTGCTCGACGGCGGCACCACCATGCTGGCGGTGGCCGAGGCGCTGCCGCCCGACCTGCGCTGCACCATCGTCACCCCGAACCTGCCGGCGGCGCTGGCCCTGACCCGGCACCCGTCGGTCGAGGTGGTGCTGCTCGGCGGCCGGGTCGACAAGGCCGATCAGGCCACCGTCGGCACCTCGGTGCTGGCCGCGCTCGACGGGCTGCGCGCCGATCTCTGCCTGCTCGGGGTGTGCAGCCTCGACATCGAGGCCGGGCTCGGCGGCATGGACCATGAGGAGGCGCTGGTGAAGCGCCGCATGGCCGGCTGCGCCGGCCGGGTCGCCGCCGCCGTCACCGCCGACAAGCTGGGCACTGCCGCCCCGTTCCCGATCCTGCCGGTCGGGCGGCTGAACGCGCTGATCACCGAACGGTCGGCCGACGCCGCCCTCCTCGCCGCCTATCGCCAGGCCGGCCTCACCCTGATCCTCGCCTGACCGGAGCCATCATGACCAGTTTCGCCGAGGCAACGACCGCGACTGCCGATCTTCGCGGCGCGCGCCTCGCCACCCGCGCCATGTTCCTGATCTGCGGCACCGTCACCGCCAGCTGGGCGCCGCAGGTGCCGCTGGCCAAGGCCCGGCTCGGCATCGACGACGGCGTGCTCGGCCTCGCTTTGCTCGGCATGGGCGCCGGGGCGATGGTGGCGATGCCGCTGGCCGGCTTCCTCGCCGCCCGCTTCAGCAGCCGGCTGATCACGGCGCTCGGCGGGCTGGTGATCTGCCTGTCGCTGCCGCTGATCATCCTGGCGCCGGACGCGTTGGCGCTCGGCCTCGCTTTGTTCCTGTTCGGCGCCGCCACCGGGTCGATGGACGTGGCCATGAACGTCCAGGCCGCGGCGGTCGAGGCGCGCGGCAGCCGGCCGCTGATGTCCTCCTTCCACGGCATGTTCAGCGTCGGCGGGCTGATCGGCGCCGGCGGCGCCAGCCTGCTGCTCGGCCTCGGCCTGTCGCCCCTGACCGTGGCCCTGGTGGTCAGCGGCCTGATGCTGGCGCTGCTGGCCGCCCAGGCCGGGTCGATGCTGCCGCCGCAGCGCGGCGCCGCCCAGGCCGGGATGCGCTTCACCCTGCCGCGCGGCCTGGTGCTGGTGCTCGGCCTGCTGACCTTCGTGCTGTTCCAGGCCGAGGGCGCGGTGCTGGACTGGAGCGCCGTGTTCCTGCATGAGGCCCGCGGCCAGGACCCGGCCGTGGCCGGGCTCGGCTACGCCATGTTCGCGGTGGCGATGGCGGTGATGCGGCTGGCCGGCGACGGCATCACCAGCCGCTTCGGCGGCGAGACCGTGGTCCGGCTCGGCTCCGCCCTGGCGGCGGTCGGCTTCCTGCTGGCGATCCTGGTGCCCTGGCCGGCGGCCGGGCTGATCGGCTTCGCCCTGGTCGGGATCGGCGCCGCCAATGTCGTGCCGGTGCTGTTCAGCGCCGCCGGCCGGGTGCCGGGCATGGCGCCCGGGCAGGCGATCTCGACCATCGCCACGCTCGGCTATTGCGGCATCCTGGCCGGCCCGGCGGCGATCGGCTTCATCGCCGACCACCTCGGCCTGCCGGCCGCGCTCGGGATCGTGGCGGCGCTGCTGGTCGCGACCGCGGCCGCGGCCCGGGCGGTGCGGGTCTAGCCGGGGGGCTGGCCGCGGGCTACACCCCCCGCCGTCCGGAGGCGGTGACGCCGTGCAGCCGCAGCAGCGGGCGGCCGTGCTGCCGTGCCGCGTCGGTCCTGCCCGGCGCGGGCGGGGAAGCGGTCCGCGACACCAGGACGGATCCGTCATCGTCGGGCACGGCGGCGGTGACCAATATGCCGTTCAGCCGGGCGACGGTGGCCACGATGTCCCGGCGAAGCTCAGCCGGCAGATACGGATCGCCGGCGTCGATCACCGCCTCGACCCGGGCCAGCAAGCCTTCCAGCTCCAGGATCTGGCCGTCCCCGACGGTCGAGATTCGCATCAGCAGGGCGCAGGTTCGCCCCAGCCAGTCGGCGAGATCGTCGGCATCGCCCAGGCAGACTGGCGACCGCTCTCCATCCCGGAGCCAGATTGCCGGCGTGATATGAACGATCCCTTGCATGCCTCTCTTCCCACGACGAGTCGGCATCGACCAGTTTTGTATAAAATATTATGTATTGCAATACAGAGAATGCGTGTTGTTCGCGGGCTGGGGCTCGGCCCCCGGTCAGCCCACCGGGTAGGGGCCTTCGGCGAAGCTCTCGGCGTGGTAGCCCTTCGACCCGACCAGCCGGGCCAGCGGGCTCCACAGCCCGCCACCCGCCTGCAGCCGGTCGATCACGGCCCGGAAGTCGTGGCGGGGCTGCCAGCCCAGCTCGGCGCGGGCGCGGTCGTTGACATAGACCCGGTCGATGCTCGGCAGCATCCGCCAGCCGCGGCGGGCATATTCGGCCTCGTGGCCGGGAACCCGCCGCCGCACCACCGCCGGCGCGTCGCGCCGCAGCTCCGCCAGGTCCTCCGGCCGGAACGGCGTGGTGGCGCTGACGATGTAGCGGCCGAAGCCAATCGCAGGCGCCTGCTCCAGCGCCAGCAGATGGGCGCCGACCACATCCTCGATGTCGACCCGCCGGAACAGGTATTCGTTGGCCTTGAGGTTGTCGTCGGCATAGGCGGCGCGCCTGGCGCCGTCGTCATCGGCCTCGGGGAAGAAGCGCGAGGTGCGCAGGACCAGGCAGGGCAGGCCCTGGTTGCGGTGGAACAGCTGGCACAGATCCTCTGCCGCGGCCTTGGTGACGCCGTAGATGTTCTTCGGCACCGGCACGACCGCCTCGGTCACCCAGGCGGCCGGGGCGCCGGCGGGCGGCACCAGGGCGTCGCCGAACACGCTGGTGGTGCTGGTGAAGACGAAGGCGCCGATGCCGGCGGCCGCCGCCTCCTCCAGCAGGTTCAGCGTGCCGGTGATGTTGGTGTCGACGAAATCCTGCCGGCCGTGGGTGGCGACATGCGGCTTGTGCAGCGTGGCGGCGTGCAGCACCGCCTGCGCCCCGGCCATGGCCTGCCGCACAATGTCTCGGTCGGCGATCGAGCCGACCTGCGCCGTGAATGGTCCCGGCCGCACGTCGAGGCCGACGGCCTCGTGCCCCTGGTCCCGCAGGCTGCGGACCAGCGCCTCGCCGAGATGGCCGGAACTGCCGGTGACCAGGACCCTCATGCGCCGCTCACCCACCCTCGTTGAAATCGTCGAGCAGCGCGGCGATCCGGCCGGAATCGGTCTGGTCCAGCATCATCCGGGCGCGGCGGGCGGCGGCGACGCTGTCCAGCGTCAGGATCCGGCGCTTGACCTCCAGGAGGCGCAGCGGCGCCATCGACAGGTCGCGGATGCCGAGGCCGATCAGCAGGGCGGTGAAGCGCGGATCGCCGGCGATCTCGCCGCAGGCGCTGACCGGGATGCGGGCCCGCAGCGCCGCCTCGACCGTGAACTGCACCAGCCGCAGCACCGCGGTGTGCAGCGGGTCGTAGAGATGGGACACGGCTTCGTCGCCGCGGTCGGCGGCCAGCGTGTACATCACCAGGTCGTTGGTGCCGATGGCGAAGAAGTCGACCTCGCGCGCCAGGGCGTCGGCGATCAGCGCCGCCCCCGGCACCTCGATCATCACCCCGAAGGGCGGCATCGCCGCCGGCACCGGCACCCGGCGCCGCTTCAGCCGCCGCATCGTCCGGTCCAGCGCCGCCTTGACCGCGCGGATCTCGCCGATGGTGGTGATCATCGGCAGCAGCACCCGGATCGGCCCGTGCGCGCCGGCCCGCAGGATCGCCGCCAGCTGCGCCTCCAGCAGCTTCGGCTCCTTCAGCGACAGCCGGATGGCGCGCAGGCCGAGCGACGGGTTGGCGCTCTCGGCGAAGCGGCCGCCGAGGGCGGAGGCGATCTTGTCGCCGCCGAGGTCGAAGGTGCGGATCGTCACCGTCTTGCCGGCCATGCCCTCGACCACGTCGCGCAGGATCGAATACTGCTCCTCCTCGCCCGGCAGGTCGTCCCGGTTCATGAACATGAATTCGGTGCGCAGCAGGCCGACGCCGGCGGCGTTCAGCTCGGTCGCCATCTGCACGTCGCGCGGCAATTCGACATTGGCCGACAGGGTGACGTCGACGCCGTCGCGGCTGCGTGACGGCAGACCGATCAGGGCCTCGAGCTGCTTGCGGTCGGCCCGCGCCAGGTCGCGCCGGATGCGATAGGCGGACAGGGTCTCCGGCGTCGGATCGATGATCACCTGTCCGGACGTGCCGTCGACGATCACGGTCTGGCCGGCGCGGACCCCGGCCAAGAGGCCGGGTACGCCGAGCACCGCCGGCAGGCCGAGCGACCGCGCCATCACCGCGGTGTGGCCCTGGGCGCCACCAAGGGCGGCGGCGAAGCCCATGACGCGGCGGGGATCCATCAGCGCGGTGTCGGCCGGGGTGATCTCCTCGGCCAGGATGATGCTGCCCTCGGGCAGGCCGGCCAAGGCCTGGAACTGACGCTTGGTCAGGTTGCGGATCAGCCGGGACCCGACCTCGCGGATGTCGTCGATCCGGCTGGCCAGGTAGCTGTCGTCCATCGCCGCGAACTGGGCGGCGATGGACCCGATCTCCGACTGCACCGCGTATTCGGCGTTGACCCGCTCCTCGGCGATGCGGGTCTCGACCCCGCGCAGCAGGCGCGAGCCGGACAGGATCGCGGCATGGGCGTCCAGCAGGTAGCCGATATCCTCCGCCGCCTGCTCCGGCAGCGCCTGGGCCTTGGCCTTCAGCTTCTTGATCTGGCGCCGGGACTTGGCCAGCGCCTCGCCGAAGCGCTCGCGCTCGCCGGCCAGGTCGGCCTCCTCCAGCCGGTATTCCGGCACCTGCTCGAAGCCGCTCTCGATCAGATGGGCCGGGCCGATGGCGACGCCGCCGGAGACGGCAAGGCCGCTCAGCACGATCTCCCGGCTGGGCTTCGAGTCAGGCAGGTCGGCGATCCGGGTCGCCATGGCTCAGTCCTCGTCGAAGCCGCGCTCGACCAGGGAGACGAGCGCCGCCAGGGCCTCGGCCCCCTGCGGCCCGGCCGCGGCGATGGCGATGTCCGTGCCGGGCCCGGCCGCCAGCATCATCAGCCCCATGATCGACTGGCCGCCGACCTCGGTGCCGTTGCGCTCGACCCAGATCTCGGCGTCGAACTCGGCCACCAGCTTGACGAACTTGGCCGCCGCCCGGGCGTGCAGCCCGCGCTGGTTGCGGATCGTGACCGTGCGCGTCAGCCGGTCCATGGCAGCGTCCGGAGACACCGGGCCGCTCATTTCCGCTTTTCCGGTTTCAGCAGGGCCGAGGCCACGCTGATGTATTTCTGGCCAGCCTCGCGGGCGGCGGTCACGGCGTCGGTCAGGGTGTCGGTCTTGCGCACCGAGGCCAGCTTGATCAGCATCGGCAGGTTGATGCCGGCGATCACCTCGACATTGGCGCGGTCGAGGATCGAGATCGCCAGGTTCGACGGCGTGCCGCCGAACATGTCGGTCAGCAGCACCACGCCGCGCCCGCCATCGACCGCGGACACCTTGTCCATGATCTCGGCCCGGCGCTGCTCCATGTCGTCCTCGGGCCCGATGCAGACCGTGGCGACCTGGGGCTGGGCGCCCACCACATGCTCCATCGCCGCGACGAACTCGTCGGCGAGACGACCATGGGTCACGAGGACCATGCCGATCATCGGGTGGGTGGTCATGTCGTTCCGGTTGCCTTCCTGTCAGCCCTTAAGTCGGCATGTCGCGATGGACCAGCCCGCGGCGGGTGCCCTGGCCGTCCAGCCAGGCCGCCAGCGTCTCCGCCACGAACACCGATCGATGTTTGCCGCCGGTGCAGCCGACGGCGATGGTGAGGTAGCTCTTGCCCTCGCGGTTGTAGCGCGGCAGCAGCGGTTCGAGCAGGCCGAACAGCGAGGTCATGAACGGGTCGAACTGGGCGTCGCGCCGGATCATCGCCTGCACCGCCGGGTCCTGCCCGGTCTGCGGCCGCAGGTCCGGCACCCAGTGCGGGTTGTCGAGGAAGCGGACGTCGAACACCAGGTCGGCCTCGCGCGGCAGGCCGCGCTTGAACGAGAACGACATCACCGTGACGTACAGGCCGGGCGTGGTGCCGAGGCCGAAATGCCCCTCGATCAGGCGCCGCAGATCCTGCGGGTTGGTCAGGGAGGTGTCGACCACGACGTCGGCCAGCGGGCGCAGCGGGTACAGCTCCAGCCGCTCGCGCCGGATGCCGTCGGCCACCGGCCGGTCGATCGCCAGCGGGTGGCGGCGCCGGGTCTCGGTGAAGCGGCGCTGCAGCACCTCGTCGTCGGCGTCGACGAACAGCAGCCGGACATCGACGTCGCCGCGGGCGCGCAGGGCCGCGATCTCGGCCTCCAGCGCCTCGACCGAGAAGCCGCGGGTGCGGGTGTCGATGGTCACCGCCATCGGCCGGCCCTCGGCATGGTCGACCAGCGGGCCGAGCAGCGCGATCGGCAGGTTGTCGATCGCCTCGTGGCCAAGGTCCTCGAGGGTCTTGAGCGTGGTGGAATGGCCGGCGCCGGACAGGCCGGTCACCAGCACCAGACGATGACGCAGGCCGGACCGCGCCGGCGTTTGGGGACTGTCGGTCATCGCGCGAGACGGTGTGCGGGCAGGGCCAGCGCGGCCAGGGCCAGACGCAGCTTGACCGGCGCCGAGGCCTCGAAGGGGGCCACCGAGACCAGCGGCAGGCGGATGCCGAGATAGGCGCAAGTCCCCGGCTCCGGCAGCCTTTCGATCGCCTCGGCCGGCTTCAGGTCGGCGACCAGCAGCACCGGGGCGGCCGGCTCGAATGGCACCGGGATCGGGCCGAAGCCGCGGGCCTCGATCAGCCCGGCCAGGACGGCAGGCGGGCGCGCCACCACGACGCCGCCCTCGAGCGAGAGCTGCACCCGGTCGTCGGCGACCAAGCGCCCACCGGCATCGATCAGCCGGAGGGCCAGGTCGGATTTGCCGCTGCCCGACGGCCCGCGCAGCAGCACGCCGCGGCCGTCGACTGCGACGCAGGTCGCATGGATCGTCGCCATCGCGGGTGGGAAGGTGGACGGCACCCCCGGTCCCTGTCAATCGCAACGGCAAATCATCAGACAAGAAGACGCGTTATTTCGCAGGCACCGCCTTGGCCTCGAGCGTGTAGGGGGTGTCGCCCTGGTAGGAGTAGACCCGCAGCAGATAGGTGCCGGGGTCCAGCCGCAGCTGCAGCTCCTCCGGATCGGTGCCGGATTCGGCGCCGCTGATCAGGCTCTCCTGGTCCGAGGCGCGCAGCAGGTCGATATCGGCGTCGCCCTGCTCCATGGTCAGGCGGATGGTGACGTCGGCGCGGTTGACCAGGGTGAAGCGCCAATAGTCGTCGCGGTCGGTGAAGCCGACCCAGTCCTTGATGCTGACGGGCTGCGGTCCGATCCGCTCGATCGTGCCGGCCTCCTCCGGGGTGTTGCCGGCATGGTCCGGCGGCGGCGGGGCGGCGGGCGCGCCGGCCACGGTCATCCGGTATTCGGTGGCCTCGCTGCCGGCCGGATAGACGCTCAGATAATAGGTGCCGGGGTCGAGCGTCGCGGTCAGCGCCTCGGCATCGGTGTCGGTGTTGGTCCCGCTCAGCAGGTTGCTGCCGTCGGCGCCCTCCAGGTTGACGTCGGCATCGGCCGACATGCCGTCCAGGCTGATGGTGACCGCCTGCCGCTCGCTGATCTTGAAGGCGTAGTAGTCGCTGGCATCGGCCGGGCCGACCCAGTCGCTGGCCTCGGCGCTGCCGCCGGTGACGTCGCCGAGGTCGCGGGCGTCGGATTGGCTGGACCCGGCCGAATCCGGCGGCGGCTCCTCGGCCACGGTGCCGGAGACGGAGAGGCGGTACGGCGTGTCGTCGCCGTAGCTGGTGACGACCAGGTAGTAGGTGCCGGCCTTGACCACCGTGGCGATGTGCTCGTCGTCGGAGCCGCCGGCCGCGGCCGAGCCGAGGGTGCCGCCCTCGCTGTCGCGCAGCTCGAGATCGGCGTCGGCGGTCATCCCGGTCAGGTCGATCGACAGGGTGGTCCAGCCGTCGGTGGTGAAGCTGAAGACGTCGGTCTGGTCGCTGTTCGAGACCCGGCCCTCGGCGGCGAGCGGGGAGGTGCCCACGGTCCCGAGCGGGGTCGCGGTGGCGACGGTGTCGTCGGCGGAGTCGTCGGCCGAGGCCACGCCGGGCGTGCCCTCCGCGGCGCCGGGCATGGCGATGCGCATCGGCGCCAGGGTTTGCGCCCACATGTAGCCGACCGGGGTGTTCGGGGTCTGCACCCGGACCCAGCCGCCGACGGCCAGCCGGCCGGTGACGATGACCTGCGACCCGAAGGGCAGCGTCTCCTTCAGCTCGGCGGTGCCGTTCGGGGCGCCGCGGACCGAGGCGCTGGCCCAGGTGACGAAAGACAGCGCATCCATCTCCTCCAGCACCGCCGGCGGTGCTGGAGGTGCCGGGACGGCTGCCGGTGCCTGGGCGAAGGCCGGCCCCGTGGCCAGGATGAAGACGGTGCCGAGCAGCAGCCCGCGCAGGCACGATGTCATGAGATTCCCCCTTCGATACGGAATGTCGTGGATGCCGGCCCTCACTTCGCGGGGATCTTCACCGTGAAGCGGGCGCCGGGGCGCCCCTCGCGGTTCTCGGCGAAGATCTGGCCGCGATGGGCGGTGATGATCTGCTTGGAGATGCTGAGGCCCAGGCCGGAATGGGTGCCAAACTTTTCCCCGGCCGGGCGCTCGGTGTAGAACCGGTCGAAGATCGCCTCCAGCTTGCCGGCCGGGATGCCGGGGCCGTCATCCTCGATGGTCGCGATCACCCAGCCGCCCTCGCGCCGGGCGCGCAGGGTGATGGCGCCGTCGGGCGGCGAGAACGAGATCGCGTTGGTGATCAGGTTGCGGAACACCTGCACCAGCCGGTCCTCGATGCCGGGCACGGTCAGGGCCGAGCCGGGCGGCAGGCTCAGGCTGATCCTGAGGCCGGTGTCCTCCAGCGTGGCCTTGTACAGCTCGGTCAGCATGCCGACCATGCGGCCGATGTCGACCGTCCCGGTCTCGGCCCGCGACAGCTCGGCATCGAGGCGCGAGGCGTCGGAGATGTCGGTGATCAGCCGATCCAGGCGCTGCACGTCCTCCAGGATGATGGCCATCAGCCGGCGCTGCTGCGCCGGGTCGGTGACCCGGGCGGTGGTCTCGACCGCGCTGCGCAGCGAGGTCAGCGGGTTCTTGATCTCGTGCGAGACATCGGCGGCGAAGCGCTCGATCGCGTCGATCCGGGTCCACAGCGCCGCGGTCATGGCCCTGAGCGCCGAGGCCAGCTCGCCGATCTCGTCGCGCCGGCCGCTCATGTCCGGGATCTCGATCTTGCGGCCGCGGCCCTGCTGCACCCGCTCCGCCGCCCGGGCCAGCCGGCGGATCGGCCGGGTGATGGTGCCGGCCAGGTACAGCGACAGGATGATGGTGACGCCCAGCGCGATGGCGAACACCTTCAGGATCTCCTCGCGCACCGTCTGCAGGTTGCCCTCGATGTTGACGCCCTCGCGGGTCATCAGCACCGCGCCCAGCACCAGCCGCACGCGCTGCACCGGCACGGCGACGCCGAGCATCAGCTTGCCGTCCTCGCGGGTCCAGATCTGGCGGCCGATGCCGCCGCTCAGCGCGGCGCGGACGCTGGCATAGTCGTTGGCCTGCTGGTCCTGGCGCTCGACATAGGTCGGCCAGCGTTTGCGCGGCCCGGCGAATTCGGTCGACCAGTCGTAGATCGCGTCCCAGAGACCGCGCAGCCAGCCCTTGTATTGCGGCGCCAACAGCGGCCGCACCTCGATGATGCCGCCGGGCTGGCCCAGCATCCGGCTGTCGGCCACCAGCTTGCCGTCGGCGCCGAACAGCCGCGCCCTAGTGTCGTTGGTCTGGTACACCCGGCGCACGATCTGGCGGGCGTTGTCCGGGTCCAGCGACTGCACCGTGTCGACCCCGCCGACCACCGCCGCCTCGGCCAGGTTGGCGGCCAGGATCGTGGCCTCGGCGTCGAGCGAGGACAGCTCGTTCTCGATCAGCCGCTCCTGGTAGGACGACAGGTACAGCATGCCGCCGACCAACATCATCAGCGCCATCATGTTGACGGCCAGGACGCGGGCAGTGAGCTTGGAGAAGAAGCGCCGGCGCATGCGCGCGACCGGCGCGTCGACGGCGCGGCCGCCGACCGGGGTCGCGGTGATCGGCTCGGCAACCGGCTCCAGCGCGGCGGCCTCGGTGGCGGCGCCGATCGCGTCGGGGCTGGCCTCGGCCGGCTCGCCGAGGCGCGGCGCGGGGCCGCGGGAGGCTCTCAACGTGGCCGTCATGGCATCATGCGGCGATCAGCACCGCGGCCGGGATGGGACGGCCGCCGGGACGCTCAAGCCTCCTTGTAGCGGTAGCCGACGCCGTACAGCGTCTCGATATGGCCGAACTCGGTGTCGAGCGCCTTGAACTTCTTGCGGATGCGCTTGATGTGGCTGTCGATGGTGCGGTCGTCGACATAGATGTGCTCGCCATAGGCGGCGTCCATCAGCTGGTCGCGGCTCTTGACGTGGCCGGGGCGGATCGCCAGCGCCTTGACCAGCAGGAACTCGGTGACGGTCAGGTCGATGGTCTCGCCGCGCCACAGGCAGGCGTGGCGGTTGCCGTCGAGCGTCAGGTCGCCGCGGGTCACCACGGCGGCGGGATCGGCCGGGGTGGTGTCGGTGGCCAGCTGCTCGCGCCGCAGCAGGGCACGGATGCGCTCGATCAGCAGGCGCTGCGAGAACGGCTTCTTGATGTAGTCGTCGGCGCCCATGCGCAGGCCGAGCAGCTCGTCGACCTCGTCGTCCTTCGAGGTCAGGAAGATCACCGGCATGTTGGTGGTCTTGCGCAGCCGGCCCAGCAGTTCCATCCCGTCCATGCGCGGCATCTTGATGTCGAGCACGGCCAGGTCGACCGGCTTCTGCGCCAGCCCGCGCAGCGCCTCGTCGCCGTCGGAGAAGGTGCGGACCTCATAGCCTTCCGACTCCAGCGACATCGCGACCGATGTCAGGATGTTGCGATCGTCGTCGACGAGCGCGATCGTCTGGGCCATGGCCCCCTCCACTCTCACCACCCGCCCCCGGCGGGCACATTTGCATTGCCGGGGACGCTGGACGCCCAATATGGCGTATTCGCGGCCAAATTGTCACTCGGACGAGGTAATCTCCAAGAAAACCAGCGAGGTAGCGGCGCGATGACGACATCAGAGCTCGCCCCGGCCGAACGGGCCCGGCTCCTGCTGCGCAGCCTGGACTGTGATCTGCCAGATGCTTTGATCTGGGCCGGATCTCGCCGGATAAGGCCGGATGAGGCCGGACGGGCGCGGAGACGCTGGGGTTGTGGGGCGGGGGGCGGCGGATCGTCGTCGTCGGGCGATTTGATCCGCAAGGGCTTCCGCGCCACTTGGTTTGATCCCGCGGCGCGGCTCTTAAACGGGGGCAGCTGGATCTCGGGCGCGAGGGCGTCGAGCAGCGAAGCCGGACCGCGACAATCACCGCTGCGCTTCGTCTGGTCTGGAAACCCCGAAGTCGAGATGTTGATCTGTGAAAGATTGAGCGCAAAACCGTCGCCGATAATGATGGTGGCGCCTTGCCCCACGTCACCGATGTTAATCGTCCTGGGTTTCTCGTCCCTATCCGAGTCTCTAGGCTTTGTTTTCTCTATGATTTTGCCGCGCAATCGTTCCGGAATATCCTTCTTGTCCATCGTCCCCGTTATCCTTCATTAAATTTTATTATAGGTAGGATGAAAAACCATTCCCAGGGCGATGGCAACGGGATTCGCTCATGCGTATAAGCGGAGCGAAGCATCGTTGCGCGGATGCCACAACAAAACGTCGGCGGCTCGCTAACCGCGGCGGAATCAGCGCCGCAGGGCGTCTCTGATGGAGGCGACCGCTCGGTCCAAACGGACCCCAGCCTCGGTCATCTGTGCGGCGGCCTCATTGTCGTTGCGCTTGGTCAGGACGCGGATGGCTTCCCCAGCCACCCGGCGAGCCGAGGCTATGGTATCCACCGCCCAGGTGAGCTCGGCCGACCTGTCGGCTGAAGGCAGCAGTCCCCACCGGCCGATAGCCTCATTGCAGGCCAACTCCCGCCGGCCATCCACAACTCCGTTCCTCTCGCAATAAACAACGACGTCAGTAAGAACTGGTCGCGCCCTGTCGGTTATTTCGGCTCCAAGGGCACTGCCGCATGACAATAGCGCGGCCATCAACAATCCAATGCGACGCATTCCACGCTCCCAATATCAGCCGGCCTTTCTAAGGATACGCAGGACTTCTGCGGCGCCGACTTTCTGGCCGTCCTGCTTTCGCTCCATTTCCAGCTCGTATAGCTCGAAGATGAAGTCACCCAAGGCGGCCGGGTCGGCTTCGCGATCGAGATCATCCAGCAGTTCCGCGATCGTCTCGATCGACTCCCGCATCAGCTTCGGATCCCAGCCGTAGCCGGCCGGTGCTTCGTGCAGATGCGCCGGCCTGGCGCGATCGTTGGGCTGGTAGAGCGGCTGGTCGGCCGCCCACGGTCGTTCGCGCCGCCACATCGGGCCCTCGCCTGTCGCGAGCCAATCCAACGACAAATCAAGGGCTTCGGCGGCTCTGGCCATGTGGCTGAAACCGGGGTCGGTTTGACCGCTGGTCCACTTCCGGATGCCCGACAGAGACAGATCGATCTGCTCGGAGAGCATCTCGCCGGTCACCTTCGCCGCCTTCATCGCGGTGCGCAGACGGTCGCCAACGGTCTGACTGTTCATCGGTCAAACCGTCAGATTCAGAAGATGCCGCAAGAGGCGCCTTACAGTTCTATAAGTGCCTGATATGGCATCTTTTTCCAGAAAGCGGCAATCGCCACCAGAAAAAGTAACCGTAAAGTCCTCTTTCGCCGTTGCCGAAGATGCCGAATAAGGTATTCTCATGACGTTCGTAAGTCCGATTTGCCGATAAAAACCGCCCTGGGAGGGGCGGCATTCACAACCAACAAGAGACACGATGCGCAGCACGCTGAAGGACACGCCGGGACCGCTGGTCCGGGCCTGGGTTCACATCAAAGGGAAAACCCTAACCCAGGTCGCGATAAACGCGGGATTGCAGCCCGCGGCCTGCCGGATAGCCCTTGGCACAGCCCACTACGCCGGCGAGTCGGCCATTGCCCAGTACCTTGGGAAGACCCCCGAGGAACTGTGGCCGCGGCGCCTCGCCGACCGTGCCGAAAGGAAGAATAAGGCCCAACGGCCGGCTGCGCACCGTGAAAAACGGAGCGCCAAATGAACAGGGAAGAACACGTCCCGCTTGCGGACCCCAACCGCCAGCGGCTGATCAAGACCTTCGCCAGCCTGGCCAACCTGACGATCGACGACATCCACCACCTGACGACGCTGGCCGTCCTGATCCGGAGCGGCCGGATCGTCCCGTCCCGCGATCTGTCGCCGGTGGCGCTGGAGCGCCTGCCGGCCACGGCTGAGGCGGCGCCGATGCCGAGCTGGGCGCAGCTGTCGGCCGAGGGCAACCTGACGATCGACCTGGGCCAGGTCGAGACGTTCACGATCACCACCCCCACCGGACGGCGGCGGCTGCTGATCGGAGCCCGCGCAGGCGTCCAGATAGCGGTCGATGGCGAGCGGTTCGACGTCACCCGGCGGGAGCTGCCGGGCGGCGACGACTGGCTGATCGCTCCGAAGCCGGCGGGTGCGCCATGACGCGCCGCGTCTCCGACCCGGGCCAGCCCAGCCTGCTGGAGTGGCAGCCGGCCAAGGTGGTGAAGCGCTTCGCGGCCGAGCTGATCCGGGCCGCCAGCCTGCGCGCCAAGCTGTGCCGCGGGCTGAAGCTGACGCTGAAGGAGTGCGGCATGACCCGGGCCGAGGTGGCCAAGGGCATGTCGGACTATCTGGGGGAGACGATAACCCCAGGCGCCTTGAACACCTACGTCTCGGAGTCGATGGACGACCGCATCGTCAACGCGGTGCGCTTCATCGCCTTCGTCGCGGTGACCGGCGACCCGCGGCCCCTGAATGCCCTCTTGGAGGAGCTGGGGCTGGTCGTCATCGAGCGGAAATATCTTCCCTGGATCGAGGTCGGAATGCTGCGCGAGCAGCAGGACAAGCTTGGCCGTGACATCGATTCGGCCCGGCGGCGGGCGACTTCGGGGGTCGCCCGTGACTGACGCCTGGAAGACGGCCGAGGGCTGGGCAGCCGAAGGGCTGCCGGAGCTACCCGGAACCAAGGCAGGCCTGCTCGATCGTGCCCGGCGCGAAAACTGGCCCTTCCGCGATCGCCAGGGCCGCGGCGGCGGGCGGGAGTACCCGCTGTCGGCCCTGCCGAAGGCGGCGCGGGTCGAGTTCGGCCGGCGCCAGCTGATCTCGGCCTCGCGGAGCGCGCCGCCGGCGCCGATCGCCGCGCCGGTGCCGACGCATCTGCTGAAGGACCACCAGCGGAAGTGCATGGAGGCCAGGGCCGCGGTGCTGGCCGAGGTCGACCATCTGGCGCTGACCGTCGGCCATGTCCAGGCCCGGCTGCTGGTCGAGCAGGGCGCGGCGGACGGGTCGCTGGACCCGTCGCTGCAGCGCCTGGTCGACCGGGCGAACGACCGCCAGGGCGGGCGCGTCGGCGTGTCGGCGGTGACGCTGAAGCGCTGGCACACCGCCCGGGCCCGGGGCGGCGTGCCCGCCCTGGCGCCGAAGCCGGCCAAGGTCGCGTCGGCCAAGGTGCCGGGCTGGCTGCCGATCTTCCTGGACCTGTACCAGATCCACGGCAAGCCGAGCGTCGCGGCCTGCTGGCACCGGCTGGACCGAGCCCTGCCCGAAGGCATGGCGAAGCCGCCGCTGCGCACGGTGCAGCGCGCGATCGAGCAGATGCCGGCGCTGGAGCGGAACCGGGGCCGGATGGGCGTCCGCGCCCTGCGGGCGCTGAAGGCCTACACCACCCGCGACGTCAGCGAGCTGTGGCCGGCGGCGGTCTATGTCCCCGACGGCCACACGCTGAAGGCGACGGTGGCGCACCCGATCCACGGCCGGCCGTTCCGCCCGGAAATCACCAGCATCATCGACGTGCACACGGGCCGGATCGCCGGGTGGTCGGCGGCGCTGTCGGAGAACACCATCGGCACGCTGGACGCCTGCCGCCATGCCTTCGAGCGGTCCGGCGTCCCAGACATGTGGTACAGCGACCGCGGCCGCGGCTTCAACAACGAAGCCTTCGACGACGAGATCGCCGGCTTCATCCACCGCTGGCAGATCACGAAATGGCAGGCCCGGGCCTATGACGCCCAGGCCCGCGGCGTGATCGAGCGCAGCCACCAATCCCTGTGGGTCACCGGCGCCCGGTTCCTGCCCTCCTATGAGGGCCGGGACGTCGATAAACAGACCTATAAGCGGGTTTCAACGGCCATCAAGCGCGACATCGAGGAGCTGGGCGCCAGCCCGCTGCTGATGGATTGGGACGCGTTCCTGGCGTGGTGCCAGGACCAGGTCGACGCCTACAACGACCGGCCGCACAGCGACCTGCCGAAGATCCTGGACCCGGCGCTGGGGCGGAAGCGGCACCAGAGCCCCAACGAGGTGTGGCAGGCGGCGATCGCCGCCGGCTGGACCCCCGACATCCTGTCGGCCGAGGAGCACCCCGACCTGTACCGGCCGCAGGCCGAGGTGACGGTCAACCGCTGCATCGTGCGGTTCCGCGGCAACGCCTATTTCAGCGACGAGCTGGAGCTGTGGCACGGCCGCAAGGTGCTGCTGGCCTACGACATCCACGACGCCACGCGCGTCTGGGTCCGTGGCCTGGACCAGCAGCTGATCTGCACGGCTGAGTGGAACGCGCACCAGACCAGCTATGTGCCGGTGTCGGTGGCGCAGGACGCCCATCAGAAGCGGAACGTGGACCGGCTGAAGCGCAACCAGGCGCAGGCCCGCAGGATCGAGGCCGAGCTGGGCCCGGCGCTGATCGACGTCCAGGCGGCGCGGCCGCTGGAGCCGGAGACGATCATCCGGGCGGAAACCGCCTTCGTCCGCCTGGACGCCCGGGCCGAGGCCGAGGCCGCGGCAGCGGTGGAGCCCCCGGCCGCGCCGGCGGGCCGGCCGCGGTTCAAGGACGAGCTGCATTTCGCGCGCTGGATCACAGCCAACCCCGACGAGGCAACCCCGGGCGACGCCGCCCTGGCGCGGGACCTGGTGAAGAAGCCGAACGCCCGGATGTGGCTGGAGTGCGAGGGGGTCGACATCGAAGCCCTGCGGGCCATCGCCCGCCGGGCCGCTTAAGGGAGGGAATTCATGAAGAAGTGCTTCGTCAAGACCAGTAATACGGCCCGGTACATGTCGGCGATCACAGCATTGGAAGATCGCGGCGCCGACGAGGCCTGCCTGGTGGTGGTCGACGGCGAGCCGGGGCTGGGCAAGACCGAGACTGTGCAGTGGTGGGTGACCCAGACCGCGGCGGTCTACCTGCGGGCAAAGCAGGAATGGACCCCGGCCTGGGTGCTGCGCGAGCTGCTGGCGGCCCTGGACGAGAAGATGCCGGCCGGCAGCTTCGAACGGATGTACGGCCAGGCCCTGCTGCGGTTGAGCGAGCGGGTGCGGCTGGCGGCCCGCGAGGACCAGGCCTTCGCCGTGGTGATCGACGAGGTCGACTACATCTCGAAGCGCGAGACGATCGTGAACACCTTCCGCGACCTGTCGGACATGACGGAAATCCCGTTCGTCCTGGTCGGCATGGGCCGGGTGCGGCACCACCTGGCGCGCTTTCCCCAGGTGGCCAGCCGCGTCGGCCAGTATGTCGCGTTCGAGAAGGCGTCGATCGACGACGTGCGCGGCCTGGTGGACGGGCTGTGCGAGGTGCCGGTCGCCGACGACCTGGTGAAGCTGCTGCACCGCGAGAGCCAGGGCCTGGTCCGCGAGATCAAGGAAGGCATCGGGTCGATCGAGCGACGCGCCCGGACGCTCGGCGCCACCGCCCCGATCTCGATCGCCGACATGGAAGGCCAAGTGCTGCTGAACGACCGGTCGTCCGGCAAGCCGATCCGGGTGCGGGCATGAGCGCGCTCGACCTGTACCGCCCCGAGGCGCTGGAAGCGATCCTGGCCAAGCTGCCGGCAGGCGCGTGCTTGGGGATCGACGAGCTGGCCGGGGCGCTGCCCTATCCGAGGCACTCCCTGGCCGGGATGCTGGCGGCCCTGGTGGTCGACGGCACGGTCGAGCGGGTCGAGCAGGGCTGTTTCCAGCGCGTCGCCGGCCCCTATGAGCCGCTGCAGGCCAACGGCGTGCGGCCGGACCTGCAGGGGCCCGCGCGCCCGCGGACCGACCTGCAGCGGCGGCTGTGGCGCGCCATCCGGCTGCGGAAGAAGTTCTCGGTCGGGGACCTGATCGTCCTGGCCTCGCGCGAAGGCGAGCCGTCGTCCAGGAACACCGCCTATCGCTATGTCCGGGCCCTGGGGTCGGCCGGGTATCTGAGCCCGCTGCCGCGGGCCAGGGCGCCGCTGGGGCCGAAGCGCTGGCTGCTGGTGCGCGACACCGGGTCGGCCGCGCCGATCCTGCTGGTCGAGCAGGGCCAGACCTATGTGACGGACCCCAACACCGCGGAGCGCGTGCCATGCAAGCGCTAAGCGCCCAGGCCATGGACCTGCTGCGCCGGGCCGTCTCCGCCGAGGGCAGCCAGGCCAGCGCCGCGAAGCGCATCGGCATCTCCGCCGCCGCGGTCAGCCTGCTGCTGAAGGGCCGATACGGGGCCGACACGGCGAAGATGGAGCGGAAGATCCGCGGCGCCCTGGACCAGGTGACCTGCCCGCATCTGCGCCAGGTGATCACCGGCCCGGAGTGCATCCGCTTCCGCACCCGCAACATCCCCACCCATGACCCGCGCGAGCTGCGGCACTGGAACGCCTGCCAGAGCTGCCCGATCGGCGCGTGCCTGACCGGAGGGACGACATGATCAACCTCCCGCTGCAGCTCGAATTCGTGGCCCGCATGCTGCGCGTGAACGTGGTGGCCGAGCACGAGCTGGTGGTCCTGAAAGAGGACCAGGGCATGGCCATGGCCGACTACCTGGAGTGCGCGGCGGAGATCGTCCGCTGCCTGATGGCCCAGCCGGGGTCGCCCGCGGCCCGCATCTGCGGCGAGCTGCCGGAGGGCGTGGTCGACCTGGCGGCCGCGCGCCGGCGCCGGGCCCCGCGGGGAGGGCCGCTGTCGTGATCGGGACCGAGAAGGAATTCACGGCGCACGGCATCAAGCGGCGCGGCACGGTCATGGCCTATATGGCGCCCGGCGCCGACCAGGTCGTGTTCTGGATCCGCACCGGCGACGGCGAGCTGCATCGCTTTGTCGACGGGCCGCGCCAGGTGGCCGACCCGCTGGCGCTGGCCCAGGCCGTGCTGGCCGGCCGCAGCCCGCGGGGGCTCGGGATCTCCGAGCTGATGAACATCCTCGCCGCCGCCGTGGTCGAAGGGGCTTCGACCGACGCGCCGCAGCTGGTCGACGGGGGCGCGCCATGATCGCCGCCGTCATCGCCACCGGCTGGCTCTGCCTGCTCGCCGGCTTCGTCGGCGGCCTGGCCTTGCATGCCTATCGGCTGGACGGCGTGGCGCTGCTGACGCGGCGCTTCCTGGCCGAGCTGCTGACCGTGGCCCTGCTGTTCTCCGCCGTCCTGTGGGGCGTGCCGCTGGCCGGCGCCGCCTTCGGCATCGGGCAGCCGGCGACCGTCCAATTCGCAACCGAAGGAGCCGTCCGATGACGACGCCAGAAAGCCAGAAAGCCAGAAAGCCAGAAATCATGACGTCAGGAAATCATGACGTCCCGGCCGGCTGCCTGAAGGACGCCAAGGGGCGCTTTGTACCGGACCATCTGGTCAAGGCTACAGACAAGCTGCAGGACCAGCTGGTGACGAAGATGCTGGCCTATGCCGACGAGCTGTCGGCGCAGATCGGCCGCTTCAAGGCCCATTGCTTCGACGACGTCGGCACCTTCGTCGACCTGCTGGCCGAGCAGTACGGGGTCACCCGGGGCGCCGGCAAGGGCAACATGAGCTTCAACAGCTTCGACGGCACGCTGAAGGTGGTCATCGCGGTGGCCGACCACCTGACCTTCGGCCCGGAGCTGCAGGTCGCGAAGTCCCTGGTCGACGAGTGCATCGCCGAGTGGTCCGAGGGCTCGAACGACCAGATCAAGGTGCTGGTCCAGCACGCCTTCCAGGTCGACAAGACGGGCAAGGTCAGCCGCGAGGCGATCTTCGCCCTGCGCCGGCTCGACATCCAGGACGAGCGCTGGCAGCGGGCCATGGCGGCGATCAACGACAGCGTCCGGATCGAGGGCAGCAAGACGTATATCCGGTTCTACCGCCGCGCCACGCCCGAGGATAGCTGGCGGCCGGTCACCATCGACCTGGCGGCGGCGTGATGGGCGCCATCGCCAAGGCCAGCTGGACGCCACGCGGCGCCGCGAAGGCCAGCCGGAGCCGCATCGACCGCATGGTGTCGATGCTGGAGGAGATCGCCGACATCTGGGGCACGGCAGACGGCGTCATCGTCGACGACTGCGACCGCGTGCTGGCCGAGCTGAAGAACCTGCGGGCCGCCGTCGAATATGCCGGGGGCCAAGCCGATGACTGAGCCCCTCGCACGCTTCGACGGCGCGGCCGTCTGGGCCACCCTCGATCCCGAGCACCAGGCGGCGATCGGCGCGATCGCGCTGGAGATTGTGGCGGCCATGGTGGTCGACCGCTACGTCGAGATAGCGCCGGAACGGGACCCTCGGGTCTACCGCGTCTACTTGGCCTTCGACGCCGGCGACGCAGTGGACCTGCTCTTCCAGCGGGCCGCGTCGGCGGTCGATCTGGCCGCCCAGCTAGGGGCAAACGGTCTTCCGAGGATCCCTTCGGTGATCGGTGCGATCTGCCGCGACTGCGGCTGCACTCAGGACGACGCGTGCACCCCGCGCTGCAGCTGGGCCGAGCCGGACCTGTGCAGCACCTGCAAGGGGGCGGCCGATGTCTAGGCCGCACCACCTGACCGAGCTGGACGAGGCCGAGGCCGAGCGCGTGGCGGCGCTGGCCCACCGCCTGATGGGTGTCGTGACCACGGCCGACTGCGACGAGCCGCGCGTCCTGTTGAACGCGATCCTGGCGCTCTACCGCGCCGCCGCACTGGGCTCGGCGCAGGCCGGCTTCTGCCCGACCTGCGTCTCGAATGCCATGGCGGTCGCCCAGACCAACCTGCGCAACGACCTCGCCACCAATGCGGCCACCCGGCCGCAATTCCACTGACATCGAGGAGGGAACCATGGACGTGCAAATCCGTACCCGTCTCCTCGCCGCCGCCTTGGCCGATCACGACGGCCTGGCCGCGGCGCTGACTGCCGCGAAGGACGCGGAGGCCTGGCTGCAGGGCGGCCAGGTGCCCGCCCCGGTGCCGGTGTACTTCCTGCCGGCACCGATGGCGGCGTCGGTCGATTGGAACGTCTGGGCCGGCGCCCCCGAGCTGGAGATCGTGCGGGACGGCGATCCGGCGATCGCGACGCCGGCGCCCGCACCGCCGCCGAGCGAGAATGGGCATGATACCCGTTCTGAGCCCGCGCCGGCGCCGGCCGGGCCGGCCGGGCCCATCGCGGCGCCTCGCCGGACGTGCGCCGCGCCTGGCGCGACCCCGTCCTGGCTGGGCGCCACCGTTGCCGCCGCCAGGGACATCGCGGCCCGCGGCGATCGGATCACGCCGGCCACGATCTCTGCGGAGCTGGCGATCGGAGCCGCCGCTGCAGGGTGGCGCCTGCGCGAGATGCTGAAGGCTGGCCACGTCACCAGCTCCGGCGTCAGCAATCAAACCCAGTATCACCTGGTTGACCAAACGGGCGCCGAAGCCCCCGCGCCCAGCGTGCCGGAGCCGGCCGAGACGCCGATCGCGGAGCCGCCGGCGCTGGACGGCAATCCCGCCACGGTCATCGGGACCCTGCTGCAGCAGGCCGGGCACTATGTCGATACCGAGCAGCTGCAGGCGTGGCAGGACCAGTGCGACGCGCCGGCGCCCGCGTCGGCGAAGGCGGTGTCGTTCCGGCCCCGCTCCCGGGCGGACGGGGCGCCGGAGTGGCAGGACGCGACCATGGAGGCCTGCCGGACGATCGAGGCTCGCTTCGGGCATATCCGCCTGAAGGATGTCGCCTTCGCCCTCAACCTCACGCCGGGCGCGGCGGCCTGGCGGCTGAAGGTCATGGTCGATGACGGCCTGCTGACCGTCACGGGCAAGACCAACAACCGCCGCTACCAGCTGGCGGCGGCGGCGCCGATCGCCGAGCCCGCGGCGGCGATGCCGGAGCCGGCCGCACCGCCGGCGCAGGCGCCGCCGGCCGCCGTGCCGCCGCCGGCGCCGCGACCGGCCACGCTCAGGCCACGGCCGCCGGTGCTGATCGGGTCGGGGCTCCGGCCCGTGGCGCCCCCGCCGCCGATGGTGCGCCAGGCCGCGCCGATGCGGACGACGATGGATGACGTCGTCGCCTTCCTGCGCGGCCAGGGCTGGGCCGTCCGCGGCGGCCCGCAAAGCTTCCACTGCGCCGGCGAGGTAGTGACGGCGTCCGATCTGCTGGCGAAGGCCAATCTGATCCGCAGCGGTATGCAGAAGCCGCCGCTGACGGTCGACAGCGTCGCGGCCGGGTGACCGCCATGGACGCGATCGCCAACTGCGATTGCCCGCCCGATCGGCGGCGTCGCGATGCAGACGGCCGGTGCTTCAGCTGCAGCGGTACGCTGCCGGAAGATGGGGTCAACCCCGCTTCAACTTGTTGTGAACAACAGGTTGAAGCTGGGTGCTTCGGGTCCTGGTGGATCGCACTCCTTCAGGGTGGCCGGCGATGAACAGCATCGAGATCGCGCTGGGCATCTCGCGGATCAACGGCATGGTCCAGGCCGCGCGCACGCTGTCCCGCGGCCTGAAGGACCAGGTGCGGGCGGCGTCGCTGGAGCTGATCCTGATGGTGCGGGGCGTGCGCGCGCCGGCCACGCCGACGAAGCCGATCGTGCTGGGCTTCGACGACCTGGTCGCCCTGCACGCCGGCTGGGTCGAGACGCTGGAGGCCGCCGGCGCCAACCGCAGCGACATCGTCACGAGCTTCAACCGCATGCTGCGCGGCCACCCGGCCAAGCCCAGCGCGCCTGACGTCCCCAACATCCCGCCCGGGCACGTCCTGGTCCGCGACGAAGCCCTGCTGCGCCTGGCCGGCGGAGAGGAGAGCTGACATGGCCGACCTGAAGTCCCTTCGCGACAAGCTGGACGCGCTGCGCCGGATGACGGTCGAGAACGGCTGCACCGAAGCCGAGGCCGCCAGCGCCGCCGAGAAGATGGCCGAGATCCTGGCCAAGCACGGCCTGACCGAGGCCGAGCTGGAGCGGATGGAGATGACCGACCATCGTGAGACGATCGGGAAGGCGCGGTCGCCGATCGACCGGATCTGGCTGGCCGTCGGCGACTTCGCCCGCTGCGTCGCCTACACCTACACGCCCAGGCGCGGGAAGCGGTCGATCATCTACTTCGGACGCGAGGCCGACGTGCTGGTCGCGGAGTATGTCCACGACGTCGTGGCCCGGGCCGTGGCCGCGGCGCGCAGCGCCCACAGGGCCTCGCCGGAGTTCCGGCGCCGGCGCGTGGCCCGGACCCGCGCGGCCGCCATGCGCGCCTTCGAGGAGGGCCTGGCCGAGCGCATCTGCGACAAGCTGTGGAAAGGCCTGTGGCGGCAGCGGGGCGGCACCACTGGCGAGATGTGGATGGCGATCCGGCAGCGGCGCGAGCTGCTGTTCGCCGTGATCGGCAAGGACCTGGTGACCCTAACCATCCCCGCCGCCCCCTCGGGCTACGGCCGGGACAAATGGGCCGGCGAGCGCGCCGGCGCCGCCCTGGCCGTCAACGCCGGCGTCGGCACGGCGACCGCGCCGGTGGCGGGGCTGCTGCGATGACGCCGGGCCAGCTGGAGCTGCTCGGCCGGCTGTCGAAAGACGAGCTGCTGGCAGTGATGAGGCGCCTGGTGTGGGGCGCCCGGGATCTCGAAGTCGTGCTCGCCGCGTCGGAGGCCTTAGGGGGGCGGGTTGAGCGCCTGCGGTCGGCATGGCGCGTGGCGTCTGGAGACACGGAGGCGGCGGCAGTGGCCTGCAAAAAGCGTCCCCGCAGCGCCGCAGCTCTTCGCGCCTATCGCGAAGCCGCGGAGGCCGAGGACCGCCGTTGGAAGGCACTGCGGCGCTGCCAGGACGAGCGCACCCGCATCCTGAATATGGAGACCCCGCTATGACCTTGCGTCTCGCCACCGACAACCCCCAGCAGACCAAGGCGAAGCAACTGCGCCGGACCGAGTTGGGGTTGATCCACAAAGGGGCCAAGACCCTGGCCCTGACCGAGGACAGCTATCGCGACCTGCTGCGCGGGCAGACCGGCAAGGAATCGTCCGGCGACATGACCGGGGCCGAGCGGCGCCGGGTGATCGACCGGCTGCGCGAGCTGGGCGCGCTGGAGGAGCGGCAGGCCTACAAGGCCAGCCTCGGCGGCGGCCAGGCCGGCATGGCGCGCGGCCTGTGGGCCGAGCTGCGCCAGCTCGGCGCGCTCGAGGACGCTTCGGACGAAGCGCTGGACGCCTTCGTCCGCCGGCAGACCAAGGACCAGGTGACCGCGTGCCGCTTCCTGCAGGACCCGAGGCAGGCCCGGCCCGTGATCGAGGCGCTGAAGGGCTGGATCGCGCGCGTGCAGGGCCGGTCATGACCAGGCGGCAGCTGCCCCATCCGCGCGAGCTGCGGGCCAACGGCACCCTGTGCTCGCGCTGCGGCGACACGGTGAAGGACTCTTACCAGGGCAAGCCGGCGCCGGGGCATCCGCGCCCCTGCGACGCCTGCAGGGCGAGCCCGCACCGCAGCGGCGGCGAGCCGCCGGAGACGGTGTCGTGACGGCGCCCGACGCGACGGTGCTGCTGGCCGGCGACCACATCGAGCTGGTCGACCGGCTGGCCCAGGGCGTGGTCCGGCACCCGCACTTCTATTGGTACTGGCGGCGCCTGCTGGTGCCGCTGGAGCAAGCCGGGCTGCTGCGGATCACCCCGGATCCGGACCCAAAGATCGGCCGGAAGCGGATCCGCATCGCATGGACCGAGGCCGGCCGCGCAACCCTTCAGGAGATCCGACATGGTTGACCGCGCCTATCTCGAACGCCTCAGCCGCGAGCTGACTGACGAAGGCAAGCTGATCGAGGCCGGCTGGGTCGGCCTGCGTCTTGCGGCGATCCCTGAGGGCGCCTCGAAGACCCAGCTTCAGGAGATGCGAAAGGCGTTCTTCGCCGGGGCACAGCATCTCTTTTCGTCGATCATGACGATCCTGGATGGAGACCGGGAACCGACCGCCGACGATCTGCGGCGCATGAACCTGATCGATGTCGAGCTCCGGTCCTTCGCCCATGATTTGGAACGCGAGATCAGCGGCACGGGAGCGCGCCAATGATCCCGGCCCTGACCGTCTGGCAGCCCTGGGCGACGCTGATCATGATCGGCGCCAAGCCCTTCGAATTCCGCGGCTGGCCGATCCCGCGCGCCTATCGCGGCAAGCGCGTCGGCATCCACGCCGGCGCCCATCGGATCGACAAATCCGAGGTCGCGGACCTGATCCTTCGGCTGCAGGGACCGGAGGCCTGGACCACCTGCCTGAAGCCGGAGTTGGCACTGCCTCTGCTGAAGCGGGTCTACACCAGCCCGGGCCTGCTGCCCCTGTCGTCGATGCTGGGCACCGTCATCCTCGGCGAGCCGGTTCGCAGCTGGGAGATCGCCGCCGTCTTCGGCGGGGTGATCAACGACAGCGACCGGGACGAGCACTGCAACTGGGCATGGCCGGTCTCCGACATCGTGCCGCTGGAGCCGCCTGTGCCCGCCCGCGGCGCGCAGGGCTTCTGGACCTGGAATGAGGCCGCCCATGGCTGAGAACACCGGCATCGAGTGGGCCGACCACACCTTCAATCCCTGGGTCGGCTGCACCAAGGTCAGCCCGGCATGCGACTTCTGCTACGCCGAGAAATGGGCGCTCCGGACCGGCCAGGCCGGCCTGTGGGCCGGCGATCGGCGGCTGACCAGCGACAGCAACTGGAACGAGCCGGTGCGCTGGAACCGCCGGGCCCAGGCCGAGGGCCGGCGGTATCGGGTGTTCTGCGCCAGCCTGGCCGACGTCTTCGACAACAAGGTGCCGAAGGCCTGGCGCGACCGGCTGTGGAAGCTGATCCGCGACACCCCGCACCTGGATTGGCTGCTGCTGACCAAGCGGCCGCAGCTGATCGCCGGGATGCTGCCGGAGGATTGGGGCGACGGCTATCCGAACGTCTGGCTGGGCACCACGGTCGAGAACCAGACCGAGGCCGATCGGCGTGTCCCGCATCTGCTGGCAGTGCCGGCCACGATCCGGTTCCTGTCCTGCGAGCCGCTGCTGGGGCCGGTCGACCTGTCCGAATGGCTGTGGGGGCCGGCGGAGCCGTGCTCGGCGTGCCCCAAAGACGAGGACTGCGAATGCGGCTGGCAGCCCCGCAGCGCCCTCGCGGGCCAGGCGGCGCTGCACTGGGTCATCTGCGGCGGCGAGAGCGGCCCCCAGGCCAGGCCGACGCATCCGGACGGACCTCGCAGCCTGCTGGACCAATGCCAATCCACCGGCACCGCCTTCCTGTTCAAGCAATGGGGCGAATGGGTCCCCTACCAGCCGGACCGGAATTGTACCGTTCTCTGGCACTCCCAGAACGGAGAGATGATCGACCGGCACCACATCCCCGATCTCGACAGCAATGAGGATCCGCGGTCGAAGTATTGGTCTGACGCCTGCCTCTACGAGGGCGACGATATCTGCCTGCATCTGAAGGTCGGCAAGAAGCTGGCCGGCCGGATGCTGGACGGTCGCACCTGGGACGAGTTCCCGAAGGTAGCGGCATGACAGACCACATCCTGAACCGGCCGGCGCCTCCGGTCACGCCCAAGGCCGAGGTCCAGAAGCCGACGCCCGAGGACGCGAAGGTGATCCGGCAGACCCAGCGAACCAAGGCCACAGAGGCCGTCTGGCGGGCGATTTCGGGGCGGCCCCGATGACCGGCCGCCTCGCCTGCCTGGTGCCGTTCTGCCGTCGCACCCGCGGGGTGCGGAGCGGCGAGCCGCCGATCCGGCCCGGCGAGGAATGGGTGTGCGGCCCACACTGGAAGCTGGTCCCGGGGCGCCTGAAGGCCAGCCGCCGTCGGGCAAAGCGCCGGGCGATCGCGGCCGACCGGCTGTTCCAACGCCGCTATTCCGAAGCGGGGAACCGCTATTGGCAGGAATGGCTCGACGAGGTGGACCGCGCACGCCAGGTCGCCCGGGATCGCTGGGCAGCGTGCAAGCGCGCGGCGATCGAGGCGGCCGGAGGGCTGCGATGACCGGCCGGCCGAAGCGGGTCCAGCTGCGCCGGACCAAGGGCTGGCGGCTGCCGCCCGGCACCGTGGTGTGCGGCCGCGGCAACGGCAACCGCTGGGGCAACCCCTGGCGGGTCACCTATGAGCCGGGGAACGGGTGGTGCGTCCTGGACCCCGACTGGGTCGCGCGGCCGCGGCGGCACTTCTGCAGCTCGCGGGCGGTCGCCCACCGCTTCGCCGTGTGGCGGTATCGGCGCTGGGCCCAGTCGCCGCTGTCCTGGCCGGCCCGGAACACCGCGGAGCTGCGCGGCCGCGACCTGGCCTGCTGGTGCGGCGCCGAGCTGGCCTGCCATGTCGACGTGCTGCTGGAGCTGGCCAACGGGCCGCAGGTGACCGCATGAATGAGATCGGCAACGCCCTGGCCGCCGAGCTGGACCGCCTGGGGGCGACAGACATCCGCTTCGCCCATGGTTCGAAGCATCCGCGCATCCACTTCACCTGGAATGGCGAGGAGCACTACCGCGCCTTCGCCGGCACGCCGCGCAACGCCGGCGACGCCATCCACGAAACGCTGCGCGACCTGCGGCACCAGCTGGGGCTGGTCAAGACGAAGAAGCGCGTCGGCGACCGGCGCCGGCGGCGGCTGAAGCCGATCGCGGCGCCGATCCGCGTCGTGGACTGCCACGTGCCGGAGCGGCCCGACCCGATGGCCCCGCTGCGGCGGCATCCGCAATTTGCCGCGGCGCAGGCCTGGGCCCTGGACCAGGCCTGGCGCGCCCTGTTCATCGCCCGGGCCCTGGGCCAGGGATACGTGCCGGTCATGGCCGGCGGCCGGGCGCAGGTGACGGCATGACCTTCCACTGCCACCGCTGCGGCGAAGCGTGGCCGGACCATCCGGTGACGCGGGTCCCGTGCCCCGACTGCGGCGCCCCGGCCGGGGCAGCCTGCCGGCGACCGTCCGGGCATCGCGCCTGGGGAGAGCCCCATGTCGAACGCGAGCGGGCGGCGCTGGCCGCAGGGGTGCTCGGCATTTGCCCCGCCGGCCAGCAGCCGGGGCTAGAGCTGTGACCGGCCCGCTGTTCCCCGACCTGGCGCTGATGCTGCCGCCCGAGCGGGCGGCCAAGCCCCGCCGGCCCCGCAAGGAACCGCGGCGCCGGCGGCACCGCGACGACTGGTATTGCGAGAGCCAGGAGGCGGTGCAACTGCTGCTGGACGCCGAGCGGGCCGACGGCCTGGTGCTGGACCCCTGCTGCGGCCGGGGCAACATCCCGCGAGTGCTGCGGGCGGCCGGGATCGAGTGCCTGGGGTCCGACATCCGCGACCGCGGTTTCGAGGGCGTGATCGCCGACTTCCTGGATGCGGGCTTCGAGCTGCCCGCCGGCGTCGATGAAGTCTGGTTCAACCCGCCTTACCGCGACGCCCAGGCCTTCGTGCAGCGGGCGCGGGACCTGGGGGTGCGGAAGGTGTGCGCCCTGCTGCGCCTGGCGTTCCTGGAAAGCGAGGGGCGCCTGCCGTGGTTCTTGGAGGGCGGTCTGGCTCGGGTGTGGGTGTTCTCGCGCCGTCTGAGCATGCCGCCCGGCGATGCCCTCGAGTCCGGCCAGGTCGAAGCCGAGGGCGGCAAGGTCGCCTTCGCCTGGTTCGTCTGGGCACGCGGCTGGAACGGCCCGCCGCAGATCGGATGGCTGCCATGACCGCCCCGACGCCGCCGCCCCAGGTCGAGCCCTATATCGAGATCATCGGCCACGACGCCGCGCTGGACCTGGTCAAGGCCTTCGGCGGGGTGCGGGTCTATGTCCCGAAGGATCCGCCGGCCGACAGCCCGGTGGTGAAGGCGATCGGCATGGCGGCCGCGGTGCGCCTGGCCGCCGCGCTGGGCGGGGAGTCGCCCCGGATCCCGGTCGCCCGCGCCTGGCTGGTGCAGCACTATGCCAGCCTGCAATGGCCGGTGCCGCGCATCGCCCGCGAGCTGCGCATTGCCGATTTCTCGGTTCGTCGTATCCTGGAGCGGCAGGGTGGCCGCCAGGTCGACGAACGGCAGACCAGCCTGTTCTGACCTGATGCCGGTGATGGGGCGCACCATGGTGCGCCTGATCCCCCGCCGATAATCACCGCATCCTGCGGGCTCGACCGGAGCCCGTTGAATGCCCCTTCAAGATCCCGCGCATGCTGCGTTGAACCTGATCCCCGCGGACTTCCGCGGGAGGGCGCGTGCCCGCAGCTCCGGCATCTTCGACGGCCTGGCCGACGAGCTGAAATGCGAGGTCGCGGCGATCCAGACCTTCGTCATGGTTGAAGCCGGCGGCGCCGGCTTCATGAAGGACGGGCGCCCCAAGATCCTGTTCGAGCGTCACCGATTCCGGAAGCTGACCGGCGGCCGGTTCGACCGCGTGAACGGCAGCGTCAGCAACGCGAGCCCGGGCGGCTATCTCGGCGGGGCTGCCGAGTATTCGCGGATGGGCGAAGCCTATGCCCTCGATCCCGTGGCGGCCGTGATGTCGGCCAGCTGGGGCTGCGCGCAGATCATGGGCGAACGCCATGAGATGGCCGGCTATGTGCTGCCGGGGGCCATGATCGGCGCCTTTTGCGACTACGAGGACGCCCAGCTCCACGGCTTCGCCAATTTCATCCGGTCGGCCGGGCTGCAGCCGGCGCTGCAGGACAAGGCCTGGCTGCGCCTGTCGGACGGCTACAACGGCAAGGGCGGCCGGGCCAATGGCTATCCGGCCAAGCTGGCGGCGACCTATGCCCGCCAGCTGGCGGTGGCGCACGACCCGGACAATACCGAGCGGCACGACATCGTCGAGATCCAGGCGATGCTGAACCTGCTCGGATACGGGCCGCTGGCGGTCGATGGCTGGTTCGGAGCCAAGAGCCGTGCCGCGGCCTACCTCTACCGCCAGGACCACAACCTGACCGGGCTGAGCATGCTGGGCCCGGACATGCGCGCGGCGCTGTACGAGGGCATCCCCGTGCCGCCGCCCCTTCCGGCCGCCCGAGGCGGCCCCAACCCCGAGGCGTGAATGAAGATCTTCCGATGGTTCGGATGGTGCCTGCTGGTCGCCGCTTGCGCGGCGCCGATCGCCCTGTCGCTGACGTCGCTGCCGGCCCAGGCGGCCGACGGCACCACCGTGGACTTCTCACCGACGGCGGCGCTGCTCGGCCAGTACCTGATGGTCGCCATCGAGGGGCTGGCCGGCCTGGCGATCGGCTGGGCGCTGCGCTGGCTGCACCTGTCGGGCAATGCCCAGGCCGAGCAGGTGGCGGCCCAGGCGCGAGCGCTTCTGCATGGTGCGGTTGAGAACGGTATCAGCCGGGCCTTGGCCGCCGTGGGTGGCTCGATCAATTCCGTCGACGTTCACAACCAGGTGATGGCATCCGTTCTCGGCTATGCCCAGACGAACGCGGCGTCCGCGCTCGATCGGCTCGGCGCCTCCCCCGGCGAGCTGAGCAAACTGATCGAGGCGAAGCTTGGGCAACGCAGCGAGGCCGCGACCTTCATCCGGGCATCCCCGTGATCGGCGACACCCTAAAAGGGCTGGCGGCATGGCTGAAGGCCCTGCTGCCGGCCCTTCTCGGCTATCTGGCGGGCCAGGCGCGCGCCAAGGAACAGCAGGCCCGGAGCGATGCGGACACCCTGGCGGAACAGAACGATATCGGCGCCGGCGCTCCTGTTGGCCGCCGCCGCATCCTTGACTGGATGCGGGGGCGCTAGCGTGTGCCCGGCCTTCCCACCGGCGGGGCCGGCCGTGGCAACCGAGTTCGAGCGCCACGCCGACGACATGCCGGCGACCGAGGAATGGTTCGAGCGCCTGCATCGCCTGGACCAGCAACTGGCGGCCTGCCGTGGCTGACCCGATCGACCAGGCCAATGAACTGAGCGAGCGCCTCCGGATCGAGGCGCTCGCCGAGCAACGACAGCGCGCCCGGCAGCGGAGTCAGTTGAGCCGGGGGCGGCCGTCATCGCCGGACTGCCTCGCCTGCGGCGAGCCGATCCCGGAGGAGCGCCAGGCCCTCGGGGGCGTGACGCGCTGTGTGGGCTGCGAAACCGCGGCCGAAGGAAGGGGACGGTGATGCCGGACTGGATGCGGGAATGGTGGCCGGCCTTCGCCGTGGCGGCGAGCGTGCTGTCGCCGCTGCTGGTCATGTGGATCGGGTGGTCGATGCGGCACCAGTTCCTGACACGCGAGGATCACGACAAGGCCGTGGCGGACCGCAACTCCAGCTTCAAGGCCCTGGAGGTCCAGATCACCGACAACCAGGCCAAGACGGGCGACCGGCTGGCCGCGACCGAGCAGCGCCTGGCCCTGGTCGAGCGGGACGTCAGCCACCTGCCGACCCGGACCGATTTCGAGCGCCTGGCCATCAGCATCGGCCGGGTCGAGACGGATGTCGGCCGCCTCGGGGCGGGCGTCGCCGGGATGAACGAGAACCTCAACCGGATCACCGACCACCTGATGAGCGGGAGCGCCCGATGAGCTTCGCCGAGGCCAACACCAAGAGCCGGCGCCTGGCCATCCTGCGCCTGCTGGCCGAATCGGAGGGCAGCGCCAACGAGAGCGTGCTCAAGCAAGGGCTGCACCTGCTGGGCTTCGCCGGCCGCCAGGCGACGGCCGACGCCGTGCGCGAGGACCTGGCGTGGCTGAAGGACCGCGGCCTGGTCGGGCACACCTGGTACGAGGCCCGGGTGCTGGTGGTGACGCTGACCCGCCGCGGCGAGGACTATCTGAACCGCGAGGTCGAGCCGATCGACGGCATCGAATACCCCCGCATGGGGAAGTGACGCCATGGCCCGCCCGTCCAAGATCGACCGGCTGCCCGGCGAGTTCCGGGAGGCCATCGGCCGCCTGCGCGAGCAGGGGCACACCATCGACGAGATCCTGGCGCATCTGCGGTCGCTGGGGGTCGACACCATCTCGCGCACCGGCCTTGGCGAGCACGTCCAGAAGCTGGACGCGATCGGCGAGCGCATCCGGCAGAGCCGGGCCATGGCCAGGGAGCTGGTCGAGCGATACGGCGAGGCCGGCGAGGACAGGCTGGCACGGCTGAACATCGAGCTGCTGCACGACCTGGTGTTCCGGCTGCAGACGGCCGTGGTGGACGGCGAGCCGGTGCAGCTGTCGACCCTGGACGCCCAGCGGCTGTCGGCCACCCTGCGCAACGCGCAGACATCGGCCCGGGCCGACATCGACCTGGCTAGGGCGAAGAAGGTTTGGGCGGACGAGCAGAAGAAGAAGCTGGCGGCGGTAGAGGCCGAGATCGAGGCGGCCGGACCGGATGCCAAGCCTGACCCGGCCGCGGTGCTGAAGCGTATCCGTGAGGACGTGTACGGGATCTTCACATGACCGGGCCTGCGGTCCCGCTTCTCGGCTTCCAGCGCGATTGGTTCCTGGACCGAAGCCGGTTCAAGATCGGCATGTTCGCCCGCCAGACGGGCAAGACCTTCACGACGACGCTGGAGATCGTCGACGACTGCTTTGAAGCCTGGACCCTCGGCCAGCGCCGCCGGTGGGTGATTCTGTCCCGTGGCGAGCGGCAGGCCACCGAAGCGATGAATGAGGGCGTGAAGGTCCACTCGAAAGCCTACGACATGGGCTTCGAGGAGCTCGACTATGATTTCATCGGCGAGGACAAGTCCAGGTACAAGGCCCTGGAAGTAGAGTTGCCCGGCGGATCGCGTATCACTGCGCTGCCGGCAAATCCGGACACCGCCCGCGGCTTCTCGGCCAACGTCTTCCTGGACGAGTTCGCATTTCACCAGGACAGCCGGGCGATCTGGAAGGCGCTGTTCCCGGTCATCTCAGCCGGCCACAAGCTGCGCATCGTCTCGACCCCCAACGGCAAGGGGAACAAGTTTCACGAGCTGGTCACCGGCCAGGACAAGAGCTGGTCGCGTCACGAGGTCGACATCTACAAGGCTGTGGCCGATGGCCTGCCCCGCGACGTGGCCGAGCTGCGGGCGGCGATCGGCGACGAGGACGCCTGGGCGCAGGAATACGAACTGCAGTGGCTGGACGAGGCCAGCGCCTGGCTGACCTATGAGCTGATCACAGCCTGCGAGCACGACGAGGCCGGCCGGCCCGAGCTGTACCAGGGCGGCCCGTGCTTCATCGGCAACGACATCGCCCGCCGCAACGACCTGTGGGTCGCGTGGGTGTGGGAGGTGGTCGGCGATGTTCTCTGGACCCGCGAGATCCGGACGCTGCGGCGGGCGACCTTCGCCGAGCAGGATGCGGTGATCGACGAGCTGATGGCGAAGTACCGGGTGGTGCGCCTGGCGGCCGATCAGACCGGGATGGGGGAAAAGCCGGTCGAAGACATGCAGCGCCGGCACGGTGCCTTGCGGGTCGAGGGTGTGCTGATGACGCCGCCGCACCAGCTCGCCATCGCGACATCGGCCAAACAGAAATTCGAGGACCGCAAGGTGCGGATCCCGCTGGGCGACCCGGTGCTGCGGGCCGACCTGCACAAGCTGAAGAAGATGATCGGGCCGACCGGCAACCCGCGCCTGGTGGCCGATCGCGACGGCGACGGTCACGCCGACCGTGCCTGGGCTGCCTTCCTGGGAATCGCCTCGTCCGACAGCAGCGGGCCGCCCGCCGCCGGCGCGACGGTCGACTCGCCGCCCGGCACCTATTCCGGCCAGGCGCGCGCCGAGGAGAGCCCGGACGGGATCGTGAGGATCGGGGTGCTGCTGCGCCGGCCGGGGCCGCTGGTCGGCCGGCGGCGATAAGGGGAATGCGATGGGCCTGCTGAACACGATCTTCCAGGCGTTCGGCGTCGACACCACGGCGGCGATGCGCGAGGCCGCCGGCGTCACGATCGACGCCGACGAGATGCTGTACCGGCGCCTGTCGGACCAGCGTCGCGACCTGCCGGCGGTGACCCAGCAGCGCATGCGGGAGATGTCGCTGTATCTGTGGCGCGTCAACGGGCTGGGCAACTGGCTGGTCGAGATCCAGACCGCATATCTGCTGGCCGAAGGCGTGCATCTGTGTGCCAAGGATCCCGAGGCCCAGGACTGGCTGGACGCCTTCTGGACCGACCCGATCAACAACATGGAGCTGAAGCTGCCGAAGAAGGTGCGGGAGCTGTCGATGTATGGCGAGCAGTGCTGGCCGGTGTTCGTCAACAGCATCACGGGCCACGTCAGGCTGGGCTACATCGACCCCGACAATATCGACGAAGTCCTGATGGATCCGGACAACCCGGAACAGCCGGTCGGCATCAAGACCAAGGGCATCGACGATGTCAAACCACACAGCTACCGGGTGATCGTCAACGGGCCGGAGTCGATCTTTGCCGACGGGACGCAGCAGCTGCGGGCGACCTTCACCGACGGCGAGTGCTTCTACTTCAAGGTCAACGACCTGTCGAACACGTCGCGCGGCACGTCCGACCTGCTGCCGGTGGCCGACTGGCTGGACGCCTACGATTCGGGGCTGTGGTCGGAGCTGTCGCGGTGGGAGGAGCTGAGGGCCTTCATCTGGGACGTGACCCTGACTGGGGCGACACAGGAAGAGGTCGACGCCCGGGCGGCGAAGTTCACGTCGCCGGCGCCGGGATCGACCCGGATCCACAACGAAGCCGAGATCTGGAAGGCGGAGACGCCGGACCTGAAGGCGCAGGACGGCGCTGGCTTCGCCCGGCTGTTCCGCAACCACATCCTGGGCGCCCGGGGTGTGCCGGAGCATTGGTTCGGCGGTGGCGGCGACGTCAACCGCGCCACCGCCGGCGAGATGGGTGAGCCGGCCGCGAAGCTGCTGTCGATGCGACAGAAGACGATCGGCGGCATCCTGAGGGAGCTGGGGACCTATCAGGTGCGCCAGCGGGTCAAGGCGATCACCGGCGGCGAGGCGAAGGACATGGACCCCGAGGGCTATGAAGTCACCGTCGTCTGGCCGGAGATGACCAGCAAGGACACGTCGAAGTATGCGGCGGCCCTGGCGCAGGTGGTGGCGGCCGCGGCAATGGCGGTCGAGCGCGGCCTGGTCAGCGAGCAGACCGCGGTGGAGCTGATCGCGGCGATCGCCGGCCGGCTGGGCGTCGACATCGACGCGGCGGCCGAGCTGGTGAAGGCGAAGGACGAGGCGAAGAAGCGCCAGGTCGACCAGCAGGAGGGCGACCTGTTCGGCGGGATCGACGAGCTGGGCGGAGTCGATCCGGGAGGCGGGGCGCCCGGGGACCCAGCGGCCGAGGACCAGGCGCCCGGGCAACCGAGGCCCGAGGACCAGGCGCCCGGGGGCCTGTAATGGCCGACCGGCGGGACGAGGTCTTCCGCGAGACGATCGCTGAGCTGATCCGCGAGCTGAAGACGCTGGAGGCCGAGGCCACCGGCGACGTGCGGGCGACGCTGGAGGCGGCCGAGGTGGAGATCGTCCGCAGGATGGCGGCGGGCCCCAGCGAGTGGGATGCCACCCGGCTGAGCAGGCTGCGGACCGAGATCGCCGAGATCCTGCGCGACGCCGGCGCCGAGCTGGGCGCCGCCCAGGCCGAGCACCTGGACAGCGGGTTTCAGGCCGGGACCGAGATCGTCGACCGGCCGGTAGAGCGCGCGATCGGCGTCCGGCTTGATGGCCTGTTGAACAGCCCGGACAAGCGCCAGCTGCTGGCGATGAAGAGCTTCATGACCGACCGGATGCAGGGCATCACGGCGGACACGGTGGTCGGCATCAACGGCCAGCTGGGCCTGGTGCTAGCCGGCGTGAACACGCCCAGCCAGGCGATCGCGGCGATCGCGCCGCAGATCGAGGGCGGCCGGGCCCGGGCGCTGACCGTCGTCCGGACCGAGCTGGGCCGGGCCTTCTCGACCGCAAACCAGCAGCGCCAGGTGCAGGCGTCCAAGGTGCTGCCCGGCCTGCGGAAGCAATGGCGGCGATCGGGCAAGATCCATTCCCGCCTGACCCACGACCTGGCCGACGGCCAGATCAGGAAGCCGGAGGAGCCGTTCATGGTCGGCGGCATCCCGATCATGTTCCCCCGGGATCCAAAGGCACCGGCGAAGCACACGATCAACTGCGGCTGTGTCCAGCTGCCTTACATGGCCCGCTGGGAGATGAGCCAGCCCGGGCAGCAGCCGATCAGCCGGGAGGAGATGGCCGGCAGTGAGGGCAAGCGCCGGATCGCCGACGTCCGCGCCAGCCAGGTCGATCGCTGGGCGAAGACGCTGCTGGACCAGCGCCGCACCGGCCAGGCCAAGCCGACCGGCAGCTGGCAGGGCGTGGCGCAGATCGAGCCGGACGTTCGCGCGGCCCTGGAGCGGCGCGGCGTCCCGCTGGCGTCGGCCGAGGTGGCAATCAGCGATCGGGCGCTGCTGCATGCGGCCAGGCCGAGCAAGGCCAACCGGCACCAGGCCGTGCCCGACCGCGACCTGCAGCGCATCGCGGAGCACCTGGACCAGCCCATGGCCATCATGTTCAGCCAGGCCACCGGGGAGCCGACGCTGCACTATGTCTTCCACGTGCCCGGCCAGACGAAGCTGGGCCATGCCGTGGTGGGGCTGCGCCGCGAGCGCGGCGACGAGCGGCCGAAGATCCACAACCGGGTGGTGACCGTCGGCCTGGCCGATCGGGCCGGGCTGAACGACCCGGCGCGGTACGACATCCTGAAAGGGAAGCTATGAGCCGCGTGACGGACCCAAACCCGTCGCTCGATGGATCCCCATTCGCGGCTGCCAGGGCCGGACATAGGGGCTGCAGCGGACTTCGCAACTCCCGCGGCTCACCCACAAGATAGGCCCGACGGAGTTGCCGGGCAAGACGCCGCCGGCCTGGCGATTCGGCAAAACCGCGTAGGAAGCCCCAGGAAGGCCTTCGCCGACCCCCGGCCCTTACGCAGGGTGCTGCGATCGGCCCGCGCCCGTGCTGCCCCGTTTAAGACCCGTTTAACGTCGATCCTGGATGGGCGAGGACCCCGAATTTTAGATCGGTTTTGCCCCGGGAGCGTCCGAGCGTCAGACCAAGCCCTTTGCAACGGGTGCGCACCGGGGCATGATCGTGGTCGGTCCGTGTCCCTCCGGCGCACACCGGTGCGCCTGATACCGCCCCCGCATCCCCGCCATGATCCAGCGACCCGCCGGGCCCTCCGGCGCAATCAGCTGGAGTTGTCGCGTGAAGCCGCCGACCACGCCCAAGGGACGCCAGGCCAAGGCCGCTTCCGAGCAGGCCGCCAAAACCACCATCACCGCAGCCGCCGGAGCGCCGACCGATGCGAATGTCGTCGCGCCGGACGCCGGCGGCCAGGCCGATGCCGATGTCGTGGCGGCCGCTGCCGCCGCGGCGGCGGTGCTGGGCGCCGACCAGGCAACCGGCGCCGCGGGTGTCGCCCCGGCCGACGGCCAGGCGCCGGCGGATCAGGCGACCGTGGCGCCCACGGCCCCGGCCGCCGCGGGCATCACTGCCCCCATCACCGCCGTCGTCGTCGCGGCCATCGCCGACGTCGTCAGCGAGGGTGACGGCACCATCAGCGGGATCGAGGCGGCCAAGCTGACGATCCGCGACTTCGCCCGGACTGAAGACGGCGAGATCGCCCGGGACAGCCGCGGCCGCGCCGTCGTGGAGGAGCGGCCGCTGCGCGAGACGGACATCCTCGGCGACCGCGTCGACGGGGACATCGTCCATTTCGTGCTGGCCGACGGCCGCAAAATCAGCGTGAGGAAGTAATGCCGCAGTTCCAGGGTCCGTTCCTCGAAGCCGTCGAGCTGGGCGATGCCGGCGCCAAGAAGTTCCTGATCCGGGTGATCAGGGCCGGCGCCAGCGGCAACGGCAACTTCTACCCCGACGCCGCGCTGCGCGAGGCGTTGCCGATGTTCAACGGCGCCCGCGTCTTCTCGAAGTCCGACGAGGAGCACCTGGCCGGCAAGGGAAAGGATTTCCGCAACCTGGTCGGCCGCCTGGCCGAGGCGAAGTTCGTCGCCGGCCAGGGCGGCCAGGACACCGGCGAGATCCAGGCGGTGCTGGAGCTGCTGCAGCCCACCGGCCCGATCGCCACCAAGCTGCGCGAGGCCTGGGACCGGGGCATGGCCGAGCTGTTCGGCTTCTCGATCGACGCCGTCGCCCGGACCCGCACCCGCAACACCGCCAAGGGGCCGCTGCGGGAGGCCAAGTCGTTCACCCGCGTCAACAGCGTCGACCTGATCGTCGAGCCCGGCGCCGGCGGCGAGGTCATCAACCTTATCGAGGCGAAGGCCGACGAGGCCGGGGGGACCACCATGCTGCGAGACATGATCATCCGCCAGGTCGAGGCCCTGCGCCCCGACCTGCTGAAGGGCAAGGACCAGGCCTTTCGGGAGGCGCTGGCCGACGAGGAGCTGGAGACCATGCTGGCCGAGGCGGTGAAGCCGGCCGAGGTCACGCCGGCCGCCAAGGGTGGCAAGGCTTCGTCCGGCAAGGACGGCCAGGCCGCCGGCGACGACGACGATGTCGGCACCCGGGTGACCGAGGCCATCGGCCAGGTGACCAAGCGCATCGAGCGCAAGGCCGAGATCCGGGAGGCTGTCAATGCTTCGGCTCTGCCGGCCAAGGCGAAGGGGCGCCTGGTGGAAGCGCTGCAGAAGCGGGTCGACGCCGGCGAGGACGTCACCGACGCCGTGGTGCGCGAGGCCGTGAAGGCCGAAGGCGACTATCTGACCGAAGCCGGCGGTGGCCAGGTGCGGGTGCCGTTCGCCTCGATCCCCCCCGGCGGCAGTCAGGCCGAAAAGACCGACCTGATGCTGGAGGCCTTCTTCGACCGCGAGCACAAGGACCACCGGCACGCCCAGTCGTTCAAGGCCATCTATGTCCATATCACCGGCGACGAGCGGGTGACGGGCCAGCTGCGCAACTGCGACCAGGGGCGCCTGCGGGAGTCGCTGATGCGGGAGGCGCTGGACAGCGCCAGCTTCGCCGACGTGCTGGGCAATTCCATGACCCGGCAGATGGTGAAGCTGTACAACCTGAAGGCCCAGCTGGATGCCTGGCGCCGGATCGCTGATGTGGTGCCGGTCAACGACTTCCGCGTGCAGGAGCGGACCCGGATCGGCGGCTATGGCGACCTTCCGAAGGTGGCGGAGAAGGGCACCTATCAGCCCCTGACCAGCCCGACCGACGAGAAGGCCGAGTACGCGGTCGAAAAGCGCGGCGGCACCGAGTCCGTCACGCTGGAGATGATCAAGAACGACGACGTCGGTGTGATCCGCCGTATCCCGACCAATCTCTCCCGGGCGGCGAAGCGGACCCTGTCCAAGTTCGTGTTCGACTTCATCCGGACCAACCCCGTCATCTACGACGGCGTCGCGCTGTTTCACGCCAGCCACAACAATCTCGGCGCCGCCGCCTTGAGCCCCACGTCGCTGGCCGCCGGGCGCCTGGCGATGCTGAAGCAACCGGAGAAGGACTCGCTGGAGCCGCTCGAAATCGGCCCGGCGACGTTGATGGTTCCGTCGACCCTGGAAGAGACTGCGGTCGATCTGTTCCGGCGCAACACCGAGAACGACAAGACCTTCGTCCAGAGCCTGACCCTGGACATCATCCCGGTCTGGTACTGGGTCGATGCGAACGACTGGGCGATGGCGTCCGACGTTGCCGATATCGCGGGCATCGAGATCGGCTTCCTCGACGGGAAGGAGGAGCCGGAGCTGTTCGTGCAGGACAACCCCACGGTGGGCAGCATGTTCAGCAACGACCAGCTGACCTGGAAGATCCGCCACATCTACGGCGGCAACGTCCTGGACTTCCGGGCCTTCTACAAGGCCGTGGTGGCCTGAGGCCGGATCGAGGGGAAGTCCACCATGGCCCTGGCCGATCTTCGGACCCTGGTCGACGCGCAGGTGCGCGACGAGTCGACCGTCATCGCGGAGGCGGATCGCAACGACGCGATCGGCCTGGCCGTGGTGCGCTATACCGAGGATCGGCCGCGGGTCATCGTCGTCGACACGGATGCGCCGGGCGGGCAGCGGCTGCCGCTGCCGGCCGAATGGGAGGATGGCGGCAGCCGCGTCATCGGCATCGAGACGCCGATCGGCCAGATCCCGCCCGCCCATCTGGCGAGCGAGGACTGGCAGCTGTACCAGGGCCCGGTGGGCGAGGAGGTGCTGCTGCGCCAGGCCGTCGCCGCCGGCGCCGATGCCGTGCGGTGGCGGATCACCATCGCCCATGTGCTGGACGACACCACCAACACCGTGCCGCTGCGCGACCGCGAGGCCGTGGCCTGCTGGGCGGCGGCCCTGCTGCTGGACGAGCTGGCCGCCTACTACGCCGGCCAGCGCGACACCACGATCGAGAGCGACCGGGTGGACTGGGGCAGCAAGTCGAGCGACTACGCCAAGCGCGCCGCGGCGCTGCGCAAGCGCTACATGAACCACCTCGGGATCGAGGACAAGCGGTCGGCGCCGGCGGGGACCGTGGTCACCTTCCGCGACCAGGACAGCCGCGGCCAGGACCGGCTGCTGCGGCGGAGGTTGCCGCGGTGATCCAGATCCATCTCGACATGTCGGAGGTGGTCGCCGTCGCCCAGGCGCTGGAGCGCGCGCCGGAGATGGTGGACGCGCATTTCCTGCCGGCGGTCTGGGAAGCGTCGTTCCTGGCGCAGCGCGAGATCGTCGAGCGGACGCCGCGCGCCTTCAGCACGCTGGCCGACTCCATCCAGGCCCGCGAGCCGGAGATCGGCGTCAGCGCCATCGTCGGCGTAGTCGGCACGCCGCTGGCCTATGCCGAGCCTGTCGAGCTGGGCAGCCGGCCGCACATGCCGCCGCTGCAGCCGCTGATGGATTGGGTCAAGGCCAAGCTGGGCAAGCCGGCGGACCAGGTCGAGCCGATCGCCCAGGCGATCCGGTGGAAGATCTATCACCACGGCACCAAGGGCGCGTTCATGTTCCGTGAGGGCCTGAAGGCCGTGCAGCCGCAGGTCGAGCGGATCATGGCCGAGGCGGTCCGCGGGCTGATCGCCGAGCTGGCCGGCCTCGGCAAGTCGGGCGGGGCCGCGCCATGAGCACGCTGGACCCGATCCGCGCCGCCATCGTCGCCCTGGCGCAGACCGTGCCGGATGTCGGCATCGTCCACGATCGCGAGCGCTATGCCTCGAACCCGGAGAAGCTGCGCGCGCTCTACGTCCCGGCCGGATCGACCACGATCAAGGGCTGGTATGTGCGGCGCGTCTCGACGCAGGAGACCAGCGGCGCGATCGGGCGCTGGGAGATCATCCACCGCTGGCGGCTGCGCGGCTTTCGCGGCTTCGTCGACGACGCCGGCAGCGAGAAGGCCTTCGACGACGTGATCGAGGCGATGCGCGATGCCTTCCGCGACGACGAGACGCTGGGCGGCACGGTGATCACCACCGTGGTCGGCGCCGGCGACAGCGCGATCGCCGGGCTGCAGGTCGACGAGGCCGGGTCGGTGATGTTCGCCAACGCCCTGTGCCACGCCGCCACCCTGACCCTCTACACCCGGCACTATGAGTGAGGATGCGATGAAACAGGGCGGGCTGTATCGGCGTGAGACGCCGGGTGCCCCGGCCGAGCTGGTCGAGCGCACCAGGTCGGCCGACGAACAGAATGCCCAGGGGCGGTCCGGTAAGGCTCGCAAGGCCCCCGGCACCGGTAGCGGATCGGAGGGCCTCGTGCAGGACTCCGAAGGGCTCCAGGCCGCCGCCCCGCCCGACGCTGCTGCCGGTGGCAGCGGCACCCCGCAGACGCCGGCGGACCAGGCCGAAGGGCCGAAGCCGCCGGCGCCTGCATCTGCCCGCACTCGAAAGGGGGGCTGATCCATGGCCCGCAAGTATTGGCGCCGCCAGGTGATCCTGGCCAAGCCCGAGGTGACTTACGGCGTCGATCCGACCGCGACCGGCGCCGCCAACGCCCTCTTGGCCGAGAACATCGAGCTGACGCCGATGGACTCCCAGAACGAGGAGCGCGGCTATCTGACGCCGTATTTCGCGGCGAAGCCGAGCATGCGGACGTTCCTGGCGCAGAAGCTGGCCTATTCGATCGAGCTGGCCGGCGCCGGCGCCGCGGGCGACATCCCCGGCTATGGCCCGTCGCTGCGCGCCTGCGGCCTGGCGGCGACGCAGACCGCCGGCGTCGACGTGCAGTTCGAGCCGGTGTCCACGGGCCAGGAATCGGTGGCGCATGTGATGAACATCGACGGCACCCGGCACATCCTGCTGGGCGGCCGCAGCGACGCCGAGTTCACCTTCGAGAACCAGAAGCGGCCGCTGGTGCGGTTCACCAACACCAGCCTGTGGCAGGCCCCTGCCGCAGCGGCGCTGCCGGTGCCGGTGCTGACCGGCTTCAAGCGGCCGCTGATCGCGTCGAAGGCCAACACCACGGTCGGCCTGTTCGGCTGGGCCAACCCGACGGTGCAGCGGATCGTCATCCGCCTGGGCAACCAGGTGGTGTCGCGGTTCCTGATCGGCGACGAGGAGGTGCTGATCACCGACCGCAAGGTGACGGGCGAGCTGGTGGTCGATGCGACCGACCTGGCCACCTTCAACCCCTTCCTGCTGGCGCAGGCCGGCACCACCGGCGCGCTGTCGATCGTGCACGGCCTGGTCGCGGGCGCCATCGTCCAGTTCAACCTGCCGGCGCTGGAGCTGCAGGCGCCGACGCTGGGCCAGGCCGACGGCATCGCGCAGTGGACCGTTCCCTTCAGCGCGCTGCCGGTCGCCGGCGACGACGAACTGCTGATCACCGTCAAGTAAAGGGGCGTTTAAGCCATGTTCATCGTCGCAGCCGAGCGCGAGTTCTTCTGGCCCGTCGAGTTCACCCAGGTCGCCGAGGACGGGGCGAAGGCGAGGAAGCCGGTCAAGTGCCGCTTCCGCCAGATCCGCAACAGCGCCTTCGCCAAGCTGCAGCGTGACCTGGCGGAAATCGGCCGAACCGCGGAGAGCGACGAGGCGGCGCTGGAGGCGGCGGCCGACGCCTATCTGCGGATCCTGGTCGGCTGGGACAGCGCGACGATCTCGACCGCCGACAAGGCGCCGCTGGAATTCTCGCGCGAAGCCCTGATCGAGCTGCTCGACATGCCCCATGCCGGCAGCACGATCCTCAACGCCTATGCCGAGGCGATCGCCCCGGCCGGCCGCGAGGAGCGCCGCCGGGGAAACTGATAGCCGCCGTCCAGCACCTGCTGGGCGGCGATGACGCCCCCGTCGATGAGGACACGATGGCCGAGCTGCGCTCCTACGGCGTGCCCGAGGACAAGATCGCCGAGGTCGCCCGGTCGCAGCAGGACCAGGCGGCGACGCCTGTGATCTGGCCGGAAAATGCCGACAGCTTCAGGTGGTTCCTGGACATCCAGACCCAGTGGGTCATGGCGATCGGCTTCGGCGTGTCGATGGTGCTGGGCCTGGACTATGCCGGCGCCGCGGCGGCCGCACAGATGGCCGGCATCCGGACCACGCCCACGATGTTCGCCGACATGCGGCTGATGGAAGCCACCGCCCGGACCATCATGAACGAGGCCCGCCGTGGCTGAAGGCACCGGCACCACCCTGCGCCTCGGCGTCAAGATCGAGGCCGACACCGGCGCGGCCAAGACGGCGATCGCCGGCTTCCGTGCCGAGCTGCAGCAGCTGGGCGCGGTCGGCGGCGGCGAGGGTGTCGGTGCGCAGGGCGCCGCCGGCCTGGCGGCCGAGGCGGGGCTGCAGGGGGCCGCGGCCGCGGCCGCGGCGGTGGCCAGCTCGGCCAGCGCGGTCGCCGGCGCCGCGAATGCCGCCGAGGCGGCGCTGCAGAGCGAAGGCCAGGCGGCGACGCAGGCGGCGGCGGCGCTGGGCGGCGCGGCCGAGGCCGCCCGGGCGGTGGCGGCGGCGTCGAGCCCGGTGGCCGCCGGCGCCGACGCGGCCGAGCAGGCGATCCGCGGCGAGAGCCAGGCCGCCAACGAGACCACCACGGCGCTGCTGGCCACCACCGGCGCGCTGCGCGCCTTCATCGCCGCGCTGAATGACGGCCGATCGGCGATCCCGCCGGTCAACGACAATCTCGGCGGCCAGGCGCGGGCGCTGCGCGACATCGTCGAGTCGGCCGACCCGGCCGCCCGCCGGCTGCGGGTGCTGGCCGAGGCCGAGGCGGTGCTGGCCCGGGCGGTCAGCGAGGGCACGATCAGCCAGGTGCGCGCAACCGAGCTGATGCAGCGGTACAGCCAGACGGTGACGGTCGCGTCGGCTGGGGGGAACCGCTTCGGCAATATTGCCCAGCAGGCCGGTTATCAAATCGGTGACTTTGCAGTCCAAGTCCAGGCTGGCCAGTCGGCGCTAATCGCCTTTTCGCAGCAGTCGTCGCAACTGCTGGGCGTCTTCGGCGTCTGGGGCGCCGTCGCCGGCGCTGCCCTCGCCATCGGCGCCGGCCTGGCCAACAGCCTCGGCCTGTTCGAGTCGTCGACGGTTTCGTCGGACGAGGCGCTGAAAATCCATGAAGCGACGCTGAAGAAGTGGATCGGGACCGGCGAGCTGGCGGACCAGACCGCCGGCAAGCTGGCGCTGAGTTTCGCCGGGATGAGCGCTGCGGCGCGCGAGGCCGCGGCGGTGGATTTCCAGACGCAGATCGAGGAGCAACTGGCCGGCATCGGCAAGGGCGCCGACGAGGCGGTCGAGAAGCTGCGCAAGGTCGGCGTCGAGATGGTGACGGTGTTCCAGACCGACATCTCGGGCAACCCGATCTCCGCCGCCAACGAGGTCCGGCTGCAGCTGGGCGTCGAGATCCCGCCCGACCTGGCCGGGCGGATCCAGACCCTGCTGCAGCCGCTGTTCGAAGGCAACCGCGCGCCCGGTTTCCTGGCGCAGGTGCACCGCGAGCTGGAGGCGATCGCCGGCGAGGTCAGCGGCGACGCCAGGACGGCCATCGAGGGCGTGGCCAGCGCCGTGTCCCGGATGTCGGCGGGGGCCGAGGGTGGCAGCGAGGAGATCCGGCTGCTGGAAGCGCGGATGCGCTTCGCCCGCGGCACGGCGACCGAGCTGGACCGCGAGCTGATCGACGCGGCGATCGCCGCCGGCAAGTTGGGCAGCGCGGCCGGCGATTCGGCCGACATGGTCGACCGGCTGATCGGGTCGATGGATCGGTTCCTGAGGATGCCGGTCGCCCAGGGCATCGCGGACCAGGCCCAGAGCTTCGGCGGCCAGCTGCTGCAGGCGGTCGACGCGCTCCGGGCCCGGGCCGAGATCCAGGGCATGATCGATGCCGACACCGACGCCGCCGCTGCGGCCGCCGGCGGCCAGGCGGCGCAGCGGGCGCGCCAGGTGCAGGAGGCGATCGAAAAGGCCCGGGCCCAGGCGGGGCGGATCGCATGGGACAACAGCGTGCCTGATGCCGCGGGCCTGATCGACGCCGCCGGCGTCGCCGCTGGCGTAGCGAAACAGGCTGAGTTCGACGCGCAGGACCGCAAGGCGGCCGAGCGCCAGGCGCAGCGCGAAAACGACTTCAGCCGGGAATCGGGGCGGGTCACCAAGGCGACGCAGGACATGAGGACCCAGGCCGATGCGATCGGCCTGACCAGCCAGGCCGCGGCCGAGCTGAAGGTGCAGCAGGACCTGCTGAATGCGGCGCACAACGCCAGCATCCCGATCAACGACCAGCTGATGGCCAAGATCCACGGCCAGGCCGTCGCCTATGGCGAGGCTTCGGAGGCGCTGCGCCAGCTGCAGACCCAGGAACGCCAGCGCCAGCAGCTGGTCGGCGAAGGCATCTCGGCCGTCGGCGCCACGGCGACGCCGGAGGAGGCCGCGGCGCGCGAGCTGGAGCGGCTGCGCCGGGCCCAGGCCCTGATCCGGGCCGGTGACCCGAGGACGCTGGACCAGATCAGCGAGGCCGGCCTGGTGCCGAGCGAGGTTGACACCGGCATCGAGCGGCAGATTGCGCGCCTGCAGAACCCGGGCCTGTACAGCGCGCTGGACGGCGCCCGGGCGTCGTTCGGCGAGTTCTTCAACACCCTGATCCGGGGCGGCGAGGAATCGGCCACGGCGCTTGAGAGCCTGGGCGACAGCCTGCAGAACCTGCTGATCGAGAAGGCGATCTCCCAGCCGCTCGACCGGCTGGTCGGCCAAGGGATCGACGCGCTGGCGGGCGCCGCCACCGGCGGCGACGGCGGCTGGGTCGGCCGGCTGTTCGGCGGCACCCCGGCGAACGACAATCCCGCCGCCAGCGCGCTGTCGGCCCTGTCGACCGCGAATGCGAACGTGACCGCGGCCACGGCGGTGATCAATGTCGGCGCCGCCACCGGGCTGGGCGGCGCGATCGGCGCCGTCACCGACGGGCTGATCCCCAACCGGCCGGACGCGACGCTGGACGGCCTGGCCGGGGACCTGGGCCGCAACACGGTCAAGGGCGGCGCCGGCACCGACGTGCTGACCGAGGGCGTGGACCAGATCGGCGGCGCGCTGCAGGGCGTGGCCCAGGGCGTGGGCCAGCAGGGCAATCGCTTCCTGGGCGGCTTCGGCGGCGCCCTGGGGTCGATCATCAACGGCATCGGCGGCCTGCTGGGCCAAGGCGGCGGCGACCTGGGCGGCATCGTCAGCAGTATCGGCAGCATCGTCGGCCTGTTCGGGCGGGGCGCCGCCTTCGGGCGCGGTGCCGCATTCGGGTCCGGCGTGGTCGCCTTCGGGGAGGGCGGCGTGCCGGGCGGCGGCGCGGTGATCGACGTGCCGACCCTGTTCCCGATGGCCGGCGGGGGGCTGGGCATCATCCGCGAGGAGCTGCGAAACGAGGCGATCGTGCCTCTGGTCAATGCCGGCGGATCGCAGTCGGTCAAGGCCCGCGGCCGCGACGGGAAGATCGTGCCGCTGCCGCTGTCGCGCATGCCCGACGGCGACCTGGGCGTGATGATGCCGCCGATCGCCGCCTTCGCCGCCGGCGGGGCGTTCGGCGCCGGCGGCGCCTGGTCGGGCGGCGGAGGCGGCGACGGGGGCGTCAACATCACGATCCAGCCGCCGCCCGGCGTGCCCCTTGGGGCGCCGCGGGTCGAGCAGCGGCGCAATGCCGACGGCACGCGCGACCTGCGCCTGATCTTCGAGGAGATGGTCGGCGGCTCGCTGGCCGATCCCAACTCGGCGGCGAGCGACGGCCTGCAGCAGCAGCAGCTGAGGGGCCGCGGATGACGCTGCTGGTCTGGCCCCCCGGGCTGCCGCAGAAGCCCCTGGCCAAGGGCTATGTCGAGCAGCCGCCGATGACGGATCGGGAGACCTCGGTCGACCTGGGCGTCAGCATGCTCGGCGTCCAGTCGACGGTGGGCGTCGGCTCCCTCGGCCTGTCCTATGCCCTCCGCGCCGCGCACACCCAGATGTTCGACCAGTTCTATCAGGTCGATGCCAAGGGAAAGGTCTGGCAGCTGCCGCACCCGCGGCTGCACGGGGCGCCCCTGCTGAATGCCGACGGATCGCTGATCACCCTGGAAGACGGGACGCCGATCCTGCTGTCGAAGTTCCTGACCGTCCGCTTCAAGCCGAAGGTTTCGCCCCGGTATCAGCCCATGGGCAACGGTGTGTGGTGGGAAGTCGCCCTGCAGCTGGAGTGGCTGCCGTCATGAGGATCGTATCCCTGACCCTGCGCAACGCGGCGACGGCGCGGGAGAGCGACAAGATCCTGGCCGTGCTGTGCACGATCACCCATCCCGAGCTGCCGCAGCCGCTGCTGATCTCCTCCGACCCCAGCGTGCGGCTGCAAGAGGACCCGCCCCTGTTCGGTACGGTCAGCCGTGGCAAGACCTTCCTGCACATCCCGATGAAAGCGGTGCTGCCCGGTTCCGACGCCAAGACGGCGCTGAAGGCGCAGTTCATGTTCGACAACATCGCCGTGGCCCGCGACCTGGTGCCCGGGCTGGAGCCGGCCCGGGTCAGCGACCTGACGCTGATCAGCCCGACCCCGGCCAGGATCCTGACCGAACTGGTCTATTCGACCACGCCGGATTTCGTCGAGCGGCGCTGGCCGAAGCTGGTGACCGTCAACGCCACGATCCAGGGCACCGACGTGGTGCTCGACCTGGCGCGCAACAACCGCGCCCGGGAGCCGGTGCCGGCCCTGACCTTCAACGAACTGTATTTCCCGGGGCTGTACTGATGCCGGATCACTGGTCGGCCCAATACATCGACCTGCCCTGGCGAGAGAAGGGCCGCAGCCGCGCCGGCGTTGACTGCTACGGCCTGGTGCGCCTGGTGCTGATGGAACAGTGCCGCATCGAGCTGCCGTCTTTCACCGGAGCCTATCTTTCGACGCTGGAGCGGGCGCAGATCGAGGCGGCGATCGCCGGCGAGGTGGTGGAGCTGGCCACCCGCGTCGAGCTGGCCGCCGTCCGGCCTTACGACGTGCTGGAGATCCTGAACCACGGCCGCCCGACGCATCTGGGCATCGCGACGGTGCCGCACCGCGTGCTGCACATCCAGCGCGACTGTCGGTCGGAGATGCCGCGCTGGGACCGCGGTGAATGGGCCGGCAAGGTGGTCGGCGCCTGGCGCCCGAAGGGGATGGCATGACGGCGCTGGCAAAGCCCAAGGTGCGGGTGAAGGCCGGCCGGGGCTACACGCCGGCGGCGTCGGCGGCGGGCATGATCACCGTGGTCGGCAGCAAGACGCCGTTCCGGCTGGAGCGGATCAGCTGCGTCGCGCCATCCGGGCAGACCATTGCCGAGCTGATCGGCCAGGCCTGCGGCGGCAAGATCGACCCGGAGCTGCTGCAGTTCGGCCGCGCCTTCGTCGGGCCCGAGCAATTCGACCCGGAGGTGTGGCACCGGACCCGCCCGAAGCCGAACACGGTCCTGTCGTTCCGCATCATCCACGAAGACAGCACGGCGCTGAAGATCGTGCTGTCGATCGCCATCGTGGTCGCGGCGGTCTATGCCGGCCCGCTGCTCGCCGGCGCCGCGCTGGGTACGACGGCCGGCGCCGCGGGGACCGCCGGCGCGCTCGGTTTCGGCGCGACGCTGGGCACCTTCACGGCCGTCAGCACCGCCGCGACGCTGGGCATCGCCCTGGCGGGCAACTTCCTGCTCAACGCGCTGATCCCGCGGTCGCAGCCGTCGCTGAAGCAGCAGGCGCCGAGCCCGACCTATTCCTATGGCGGCAGCCGAAACGTGGCCAACCCCGACGGCCCCGTCCCGCTGCTGCTGGGGCGGCACAAGATGGCACCGATGTTCGGTGTGAAACCGGTGACCGAGCTGGTCGGCAACGACGTCTATGCCATCCACTATCTGGTGTGGGGCTATGGCCCGATCGGGCGGCAGGATTACAAGATCGGCCGCACGCCGCTGGATGACTACGACGACTTCGAGGTCGAGGACCGGGACGGCCTGCCGGGCGACGCGCCGCTGACGCTGTGGTTCGGCCTGCCGAACGAAGATCAGTTCACCATCGATCTCAGTGAAGGTGCCGACTGGTCGGTGCGGCGCACCGCCGCCAATGCCGACAAGTTCACGTTCGAATGGCTGTTCGCAGGGGGTTTGTTCAAGGTCTCCGAATCGAAGGGCAAGATCAAGGAAGCCAGCGGCGTCGTCGAAGCCCAGTACCGCCGCGTCGGCGACGCCGACTGGGTCCCGATCGGGGTCTTCGACGTCGAGGAGAAAAAGCAGGAACCGTTCCGCAAGGGCCATACGGTGTTCCCGGCCGGCGGCCGCGGCCAGTTCGATGTCCGGCTGCGCTGCACCGAAGACAACAGCCAGGCGGAGAACATCCAGTGGACCACGCTGCGGTCGTTCACCAACGCGGCGCCGACCACCTTCCCATACCCGCTGGCGGTGACCGTCCTGCGCATGAAGATGAACGGCCAGCTGTCGGGGGTGATCGACACCTTCAACGGCATCGCCAGCTCGCGCTGCCCGGACTGGGACCACGTGACCGAGACCTGGATCGAGCGGGAGACCAGCAACCCGGCCTCGCTGTACCGCTACGTGCTGGAGCACCCGGCCAATGAGGACCGGGTCGAAAGCATCGACGAGATCGACCTGGTCAAGCTGCAGGTGTGGCACGACTACTGCCGCGTGAGAGGCTTGGAGTTCAACCAGGTCCGCGACTTCGTGTCGGGAGCCTATGCGCTGCTGCAGGACATCGCCGCCGCCGGCCACGCCACGCCCGACTGGGTCGATGGGCTGGAGACAGTGGTGATCGACCAGCCGAGCGACCTGGTGGTGCAGGCGATCGGGCCGCAGACCAGCTGGGGCTTCAAGGTGGTGCGCGCCTATCGGGACATCCCCGATGCGGTGCGGGTGCGCTTCGTCGACGCCGCCGGCGACTACAACACCAAGGCCCAGCGCCTGGTCATCCGCGACGGCGTGGCCCCGGAAGACGTCCGGAACACCGAAACCGCCGAGAAAACCGGTGTCGTCCATGCCGGCCAGGTCTGGAAAGAGGTGCAGCGCGACCTGCTGGAGCTGGAGTATCGGCCGGACGAATACAGCGTCAATGTCCGCTGGCTGGACCTGATCTGCGACCGCGGCGACCGGATCCAGGTGGCCCATGACGTCCTGCGCCTGGCGGCCGGCCGGACCGGCCGAGTGATGCAGACGGGCGGCGCCGGCGCGGTGCGCTGGGTGCGGCTGGACGAGCCGGTGCGGATGGAGGCCGGGAAGCTCTACGCCGTTCGCTTCACGCACCAGGATGGCAGCCAGATCGTGCGGTCGGTGCTGACCGTCCCGGGAGAGACCCGGCTGATCCGTCTCCTCGGCCCGGGCGACCTGCCCGAGGAGACGAACATCTTCTTCTTCGGCGAGGCCGACCGAGAGTCGCGGGCGCTGATCGTGAAGTCGATCGAGCGGCAGAGCGATTTCGTGGCCCGCCTGGTCATGGTCGACATGGCGCCGGAGATCGACGCGGCCGACAGCATGGTGCCGCCGCCCTGGACGCCGCGCGAGCCGTCGCCGCTGGACGATGCGCCGGCGGTGCCGAAGATCACCGCGATCCTGTCGGGCGACCTGGCGCAGGTGGTGGGCGACGACGGCACGGTGCTGCAGCCCGTCATCGTCGGCGTCGGCGCCGGCAGCGGCGCCCCGATCACGACCGACCGGTTCGAGCTGCGCTACCGGCTGGAGGGCTCCTCGGAATGGTCGAGCGTGACCATCCCGGCGGACAAGGCGTCGACCTGGCTGCTCGGCTACGACCCCGGCGACATCCTGCAACTGATGCTGCGGGCCTGGTCCCCGGCCGGGGAGCCGTCGCTGTGGTCGCCGATGATCGAATACACGGTGCTGGGCCGGACGCGGCGGCCGCCGAATGTGGCGACCTTCGCCTACACGGGGCTGTCCAACGGGCTGCGCCGCTTCAGCTGGACCTTGGCGGATCCCGAGGGCGACGGGCCGCCGCTGGACCTGGCCGGCTATGAGATCCGCTACCGCGCCGGCACCTGGGCGAATTGGGCCGACCTGGGACCGCTGCATCTCGGGGTGCTGACCTCGCAGCCGCACGACACGGTGACCCCCCAGGTCGCCGGAACCTACACCTTCGGCATCGTCGCCAGGCTGACCGACGGCCAGGTCAGCGCGGTGCCGCTACTGTCGGTGGTGGTGCTGCCCAACGGCGTCGCCCCCAACGTGCCCAAGGTGCTGGTGTCGCCGTCGACGCCGACCAACGACAACACGTTGAGCTTCTCGGGCACAGCCGATGCCGGATCGACCATGCACATGCTGGTCGACGGGGTCGACGTTGCCTCCGTCGCGGTGGTGGCCGGCGCCTGGGCGCTGACCAGCCCCGCGGTGGCGGATGGCAGCCGGTCGGTCACCTTCACCACGGCCGATTCCGGCGGGCACCACAGCGACCCGACGGCGCCGATCGTCATCCTGGTCGACGCCACGGCCCCGGCGGCGCCGGTGATCAGCGGTGGCCCGACGATCAACACCACCGACACGACGCCGACCATCACCGGCACGGGCGAAACCGGATCGTCCCTGGAGCTGTTCAAGGGCGGGGTCGCAGTCGGATCGCCCGTGCCGGTGACCGGCAGCGCGTGGTCGCTGGACATGCCGACGCAGGCGATCGGCTCCTACGCCCTGACCGCGAGGCAGACGGATGCGGTGGGCAACCCCTCGGCCTTGAGCAGCACGGTGACGCTGAACGTCAATCCGCTGTCGATCGCGATCGCGACCCCCGCCGGCGGCGCCAGCACCTACGACCGGCGCCAGCCCTGCACGGGCGCGGGTGCGATGCCCGGCGCCACGATCAAGCTGTATTCCGGGGTCACCCAATACGGCTCGGCCACCGCCGACGGCTCCGGCAACTGGTCGCTCACCCCTGGGTCGGACATACCGCTGGGCACGGCCAACTATTTCGTGACCCAGACGGTCAGCGGCCGGGAAAGCGCCGCCGGCGCCACCACGTCCCTGACGGTGGTGGCGATCGACGCCGATGCCTGGGCCTGGATCGCGGCGATGACGGTGCGGCCGGACTTCGCCCGGCAGACCCTGATCAAGACCCTGGTCGACAGCCTGAAGACGGCGGGGGTGTGGGCGAAGCTGGACGCGCTGTATCTGCTGGCGGCGCATGACGCACAGGCGGCGCGGTTGAACGGGAGGGCACCGGGGACATTCACCCTGACGGCCACCAGCTCGCCGATCTTCACGGCCGACCGCGACTACAAGGGCACCGGCCTCGGTTCCACGCCAGGCGGCTACCTCGCCACGACGTTCAACCCGTCCACGGCGGGCGGCGTCTACGCCCGCGACAGCGCCCACATCGGCGATTGGGTGCGCACGGCGAGCACGGCGACGCTGGCCGGCCAGGCCGGCGACGTCGGCACCAGCGGCGCGTCGATCTTTTCGAAGCATCCGACCGCCGGGATGATCACGACCATGTTGAATGACGGGACGCTGAGCAACACCGCAGCCGGCGCCCCGAACAATGTCGGGCACTTCCTGATCTCGCGCACCGCCAGCACCGGCTATGCCAAGTACCACCAGGGCGCGGCGCAAGCCTCGTCTTCGGTCGTCTCGACCGCCGTGCCGAATTTCAACTTCTCGGTTCTGCGCGCCGGCACCGCCTACAGCGACGCCGAGGTCTGCGCCACACACTGGGGTTCCGGCCTGACCGCGACGGAAGCCGGCGATTTCTACACTGCGCTGCAAACCTACCTGACAGGCGTCGGGGCCATTTAGGAGCGATTGATGACTACGCTGGGCACGTTCGTTTTCGACCTCGACGAAGCCGAGCTGCTGGACAGGATCGTCGGCATTTTCAACGGCAACGGCGTCGCCATCACGGCGGAGAAGCTGGCCGAGCAGCTCGGCTGGCTGATGTTCATCACCGCCTCCGATACCAGCACGCGCAAGTCGCTGACCGACTGGGCCCAGGACATCATCCACCTGCAGGAGGGGGAGGTGTCCGGCGTCGGCGGCGTCGCGACCTATGCCCTTCTGGCCGCGTCGCCCGCGCCGGGACCGGGAGAGTCGAACCTGCGCAGGGTGACCAACGACCCAGACCCGCTGAAGGATGGCACCTATCGGTACGATGCCGCAGCGCCGGCGCCCCATTGGGTCAAGAGCGCCGACCCGTTCGACACGATCCCGGCCACGGTCGACCTGCTGCGCAACGTCGTGCGGCGGGTCGCCATCCCGGCCGGCGACATCATCATCGACCGGCTGGGCCTGCTCGGCGGCGGGACCAGCCAGCTCTATATCCCGCGCGGCACCTTCATCGACATGCCTGGCGTGGTCGGGTCGACCGTCACCGCCACGAACGCGAATTCCACCGAATTGCCGGGATGGTCGAAGCTGACGATCCCGACCGGGCTGCGAAGCTTCGCCTACCTCGACCTCACGGACAACACCCTGAAGATCATCGGGGCGACCGCCGGCGACTTCGCCCTGCCGACGATCCAGATCGACAAGTCGGTGCCGATCATCTGTTTTCCGTTCGCCGACTCCGGCTGGTGGTCGCCCTACAAGGTGCGGGAACTCAATCCCGCTCATGTCGTCAGCGCCTTCGCGCCGCTCGGCCCGATCGTCCACAACCGCGCCGAGAACGAGGTGCTGATCCCGAGCGCGAATGCCCGGAACGAAATCGTCCTCAACAGCCATACGGTCGCCGATGGCCAGCGCTATGAAGCATTCGGGCTGACGTCGTCGAACGCGTCGATCAAGACCTATTGGTACGACTACAAGGCGAACCTCTACCGGGAGAACACCGCGGGTGTGGCGCCCTACACGGTCGATCCGCGGGTCGGCGTGGTGATCGGCTGGAGCTGGGGCGGCGAGTTCTTCAGCCCGTGGCCTCATGTCGGCCGGATGGGCCAGGGGCTGGGAAAGAACGATTTCGCCTATGGCAAGGGCGACCGGATGCTTCTGTCCCCCTCGGTCTGGGAAGGGGAGATCGCCAACCTCGGGATGGTCGACGTCGCGGACGCCGCGCTGATCGCGCTCGGCTTCACGCGCGCGCTCCGCACCACCAACGCGGCCGCGACATGGCCCTATATCGGCGACCGCATCCCGGACAATCGGGCCGGGAAGAGCTTCTTCGCCAGAGTGTGGCTGGAGGCGACCGTCGACAACGACTTCGGGGCGGCGCGGACCGTGAGGTTCATCAAGGCCGACGGGTTCGGCCTCTCCGTGCAGTTCATCCTGGAAAAGACCCTGTCGGCCCGCGCTGCGATCTACAGCGTCGTGGCGCCGATGCCGGACTGGACGCTCAACAGCCCGGCGTCCGGCGAGTACATCTACGTGCATGTCGGTGTCAGCACGCCGGGCGGGACCAACGAGGTCCGCATCGCCGGCGCGCAGTTTGCCTTCGGCCAGAACGCACAGTGGATCGAGCGGAACGACTTCCCGACCACGGCCGCGAACGGCATCAGGATCACCAACCTGGAGTCCGCGGCCGCGGAGACCGACCCGGTGCCGGCGATCCTCTACGGCGAGGATCTGTGGCTGATCACCGGGCGGCAACAGTTGCTGCACCTCGACAACGTGTTCGAGCAGCGGACCGAGCGGAAGGGGGTCTTGACCACGCTGTTCGCGCCAAACCCGCTTGTCGCCACCACCACGGCCAAGCCCTATGAGCTGACGCTGGAATCCGGCTCCTTCGTGGTCGACCCGGCCGAGATCGGCGACGTGGCGAGCCTCTGGACGCATCGCTACAGCGACACGGCCGGCGCGGCGGCTCTGGGGCGCTCCTACCGGTCGGCGCCGATCACGGTCCACAAGGCTTCGTCGAGCGGCGCCGGCACGGTGCGGGTGATGGGCATCGGCGACTCGATCATGTCGCAGACCCTCAGCACCTATGTCCGCGACATCCTGGCTGCGCGCGGCATGACCGTCGCCATGTCGGGCACGGTCGGGCCTACCGGCAATGAGGGCCGCCCGGGGTCGACGTTCACCGACCACATCCACGCCCGCACCGATTGGCTGACGACGGTCACGAATTGGGCGGCCTATCTGGCGGCGAGCGATGCCGAGAAACAGACCTTCGACGTCATGACCCGGGAGGCAACCGGCGGCGACCCGGCGGGCTCCATCTACAACGGCCGGATCTACGACTTCGCCTACTACCTGACGAACACCGGCATCACCCCGCCGACGCATGTCTGGATCTGCCTCGGCACCAACGACATCGCGGCCTATGCGGCCGCGACGGCGGCCGACTGGGTCAACAAGGCCTTGGTCATCATGGTGGGGTCGATCCTCGCGACGGTCCCGACGGCGAAGATCGCGATCGGCCTGCCGACGCTGCCGCGGACGGCGACCGCGGACGCCCGCTGGAACGCCAGCTACGGCCTGGCGATCCGGGCGATGCTGAAGTTCAAACGGACGCTCGCCAACGCCCAGGTCAAGGTGATCCCGATCTGGGCTCACATCAACCAGGTGACGGGGTTCGCGAACTCCGAGGTCGTGGTGTCGACCGATGTGGACACCGGCATGGTCACGCTGGACAACGGCGATCTGCTGCACCCGTCGCCGGCGGGCGTGCATCAGTATGCCGAGGTGGTCGCGGCCTGGGTGGCGAACACCTTCGACGGCACGTGATAGAGCCGGGCGGATCTTGGACAGGTGAAGTTGGATCGGAGGCGCGGCCAGGCCACGCCGCGCCTCCGCTACGCGCCGATGCTAAGGCTTCGGTTGGCGGTCCCGGTTGCCGGAAGGCCGGCGCAACCACCAGCGATAGCCGAAGAAGAACACTACGACGACTAGGACGAGGAACAGGACGGTGATCTGGTCCACAAGCGGGTCACCACCAAGCTCGCCGCCCATGTTGTAATTCTGGCTGTCCATAATTGCGGCTCAAAAGGTTGAGATAAACTTCCTCAAACTGGCGGCATCATCGCCGAGATTCCGATAGCGCGCCAGCCCTCAGGATCGACTCTCTCACGGCGCGCTCCTATCGTCGGGGCAATGACCATCGTCATCGACACCGTCGGCGCCTGTCTGGCGCACGACTACTACATCCTGGTTCGATGCCGCTGCGGCCGGGACGATGAACCGGACCTCGCGGCGATCGCAGCCAAGTTCGGCGAGGACGTGACGCTGGAGCAGCTGCGGCGCAGGCTCAAATGTCGCCACTGCAAACACCCGCCGGGGGTGACATATCTGGGGATCAGATCGGGAGCCGCTCGGCGCGGGAAGGGATTGTGTGATTGAGATCGGTTTCGAGGGGCCTTAAACGGTCGTTTCGAGCCTCAGACCGGGGATCAAACCAGTTGGCGCGAAGGGTCAAACCATTTGGCGCGCTACATGGACCGCGCCGCCCTGGCCACACTGGACGGCGATGGCGCCCCCTACGCCTCGCTGGTGCTGGTCGCGACCGACCCGGCCGGGCAGCCGCTGCTGCTGATCTCGCGGCTGGCGGAGCACACCGGCAATCTCGAGCGCGACTCCCGCGCGGCGCTGCTGTTCGACGGTACGGCCGGGTTCGACCAGCCGCTGACCGGGCCGCGGCTGACCGTCTCCGGCCGAGCCGAGCCGGCGGACGACCCGGCGCTGCGCGCCCGCTACCTGGCCCGGCACCCGGATGCGGCCGGCTATGCTGATTTCCCGGATTTCAGCCTGTGGCGGGTGCGGGTCGGGCGCGGCCACATGGTCGCCGGCTTCGGCGCCATCCACCGCTTCGACGCCGAGGACCTGCTGGTCGGCCCGCCGCCGGCGCTGACCGCGGCCGAGCCCGGCATCATCGGCCATATGAACGGCGACCACGCCGACGCCATCGACCTCTACGCCCAGGCGCTGCTCGGCCGCGCCGGCAGCGGCTGGCGGATGACCGGGATCGACGCCGACGGCGCCGATCTGCGCCTCGGCCCCGCCGTCGCCCGGCTGGCCTTCGCCGCGCCGGTGACCGATGCCGAAACGGCGCGGAAGGAGCTGGTGCGCCTGGTCCGCCACGCCCGCGGCGGCGGGCTGGCGGATTGAGCGGCCCGATCGGACAGCCACGGAGTATGACGACGCGATGCCCTGGTACGCTTACCTGCTGCAGATTTTGGCCGGCGCCCTGCTGGTGAACGCCGTCCCGCATCTGGTCCATGGGATCAGCGGCGACCGCTTCCAGACCCCCTTCGCGACGCCACGGGGCGTCGGCCTGTCTCCGCCGACGGTCAATTTCGTCTGGGGCGCCTTCAATCTGGCCGCCGGGCTCGCCCTGGTTTGGGGGTTCCCGCCGGCAGGGCCGGCCGGCTGGATCCTGGTCGGGGCCGGCGGCTTCGTTTTCGGCCTGGCGATGTCGGCACGGTTCGGTCGGGTGCGCAGCGATCCGGCCCGGCGCGGCTGAAGCCGGCTCAGCTCACCGTCTTCAGCCGCTCCATGGTCTCGACCAGGGCGGTGCGGATGCCGGGCTCCATCGCCGAATGGCCGGCATCCGGCACCACCACATAGGTCGCCTCCGGCCAGGCGCGGTGCAGCTCGTCCGCCGTCGTGATCGGGCAGACCGTGTCGTAGCGGCCCTGCACGATCGCCGCCGGGATGTGGCGGACCCGGTCGACCTGGCGCAGCAACCGGTCCGGCGGGGTGAACAGGTTGTTCAGGAAATAATGCGCCTCGATCCGGGCCAGGCCCAGCGCATGCGCGTCCTCGCCGGCCGAGGCGACGATCTCCGGGTTCGGCAGCAGGGTGGAGCAGGAGCCCTCATAGATGCTCCAGGCCCGGGCCGCCGGCAGGTGCACGGCGGGGTCGGGGTCGGTCAGCCGGCGGTGATAGGCGTGGGTCAGGTCGCCGCGCTCGGCCGGCGGCAGGAACTCGACGAAGCTGCGATGCGCCTCCGGGAAGAAGGTGCCCATGCCGTGGAAGAACCAGTCGATCTCCGCGGGCCGCATCAGGAAGATGCCGCGCAGGGTCAGCGACCGGCAGCGCTGCGGATGCGCCTGGGCATAGGCGAGGGCCAGGGTCGAGCCCCAGGAGCCGCCGAAGACGTGCCAGCGCTCGATGCCCAGCATGCGGCGCAACTGCTCCATGTCGCCGACCAGGTGCTCGGTGGTGTTCTGCCGGGTCTCGCCCAGGGGGCGGGATCGGCCGGCGCCGCGCTGGTCGAAGATGATGATGCGGTAGAAGCCGGGGTCGAAGAAGCGGCGATGGGTCGGCGAGGCGCCGGCACCGGGACCGCCATGCAGGAACACCACCGGCACGCCGTCCGGCTTGCCGCATTGTTCCCAGTAGATGCTGTGCAGGTCGTCGACCGGCAGCAGGCCGGTGGCGAAGGGCTCGATGGTCGGGAAGATCAGGTCGCGCGGCATGGGTCTCGCTGTCGGGCTGAGTCTCGCCCTCCACTCTAAGGGGTCGGCGGCGCATTGCAAAAAGCCGATCGAAGCGGTGCCGGCGGCACGAGACCGCAGCCGGATCCGGGCCGCCTGTCCTATGCTGCGCCGATGCGCCGCGCCCTGCTTCTCGTGATCCTGCTCTGCGCCGCCGGCGGTGCCCGGGCCCAGCC
>NZ_JBQJIK010000047.1:0-62879 GCF_052078665.1 Inquilinus sp. CA228
GCCGGCGTCCGAGGGGGCGGGCCCGGCCGAGCCGCGCTCGATCAGCTCCGGCACGCCCAGCTGCGACGGCGGCGTCTCGCCGCGCAGCAGCGCCAGGACCTGCTCGGCCAGGCGCTCGCCGAAGGGGCGCTGCGAGGTGCGGAAGGTGGTCAGCGGCGGGTTGGCCAGCGCCGCGATCGGGATGTCGTCGCAGCCGATGATCGAGACGTCGACGCCGACCAGCAGGCCGGCGGCGCGCACCGCCTCGGCGGCGCCGAACGCCATCTCGTCATTGCCGCACAGGATCGCCGTCGGCCGCGGCGACAGCGCCAGCAGGGCCTGGGCCTGGCGCCGGCCGGTCTCGGCGGTGTAGTCGCCGCAGCGGTGCCAGGCCGGGTCGGCGGCCAGGCCGGCCTCGGCCAGCGCCTCCTGCCACCCGATCAGCCGCTGCCGGCTGGCATTGACCTGCGCCGGCGTGTTGATCAGGCCGATGCGGCGATGGCCGGGGGCGGCCAGCCAGGCGGTCGCGGCCCGGCCGCTGGCCCGGTGGTCGGCGTCGACGAAGGGCGTCTCCGGCTGCTCGCCGTCGCGGCCGAGCATGACGAAGGGGAAGTCCAGCCGGCGCAGATAGGCGGCGCGCGGATCGTCGACCCGCACCCGGGTCAGGATCACCGCGTCGACCCGCCGGCCTTCGACCAGCCGGCGCAGCACCTCGATCTCCTGACAGTCCGGCGCGGCGCCGGCGACCATCACGGCATAGCCGGCCGGCGCCAGCACCGCGTCGATGCCGGTCAGGAGCGGCAGGAAATAGCTGTCGACCAAGCCGGCGGGCGAGGGGGTCAGCAGGAAGCCGACCGCGTCGGTCCGGCCGCGGCGCAGGGTGCGGCCGAGCGCGTTCGCCATGTAGCCGACCTCGGCTGCCGCCGCCAGCACCCGCTTGCGGGTGTCGTCGGCGACGTCGCTGTGGCCGTTGAGGGCGCGGGAAACGGTATAGGTCGACAGTCCGAGCGACCGGGCGAGTTCGACGATGCCCACCCGTTTGCGATCCGCCATGCGCCCGTCCCGTCGTCAGTCCTCGAGGCCGGCGAACAGCAGCACCATGGCTGCAGTCGAGGAGGCGTCGGTGCCGCCGAGCCCCTCGCCGGTGATCGGGTCGAAATATTCGCGGAAGCCGCTGCGCGCGGCAACGGCCATGCTGTCGCGGCGGATGCGCGCCGCCAGCTCCCGCCGGCCGGCGCGCTTGATCCCGTCATACAGCATCCAGTTGACCGGCAGCGAGACCGCGCCGCGCCAGGGGCGCCTGGGATCGAATTCGGGCTGGCCGGGCTCGACGCTCGGCACCGCGACGGCAGCCTGGTCCAGCCAGCGCTCCAGCCGGGCCGGCAGGGCCGGGTGCCGCGTCGCCAGGGCCGGATCGGCGTAGAGCGGCAGCAGGCCGCCGATGCCGGGCTGGCGGATCGGCTGCCCGCTGCCGGCGTCGCGCGAATGGTAGGCGCCGTCGGCCTTGACCCAGCACGCCTCCAGCGCCGCCCGGGTCCGGGCGATCATGCGGTCGACCTCGGCCATGCCGGCGCGGTCGTCGACCATGTCGAGCAGGAAGCGCAGGTCGCGGTTGGCGCGCTGCAGGATGGCGTTGAAGCCGATATCGGCGACGCGGAACGGGGCCGGCGCGGCATCCCAGGCCGGGCTGCCCGCCATTCCGCTCTCCTCGGGATCGATGATTGCCGCCAGCCCGGTGCCCTCGGGATCCCGCGCCGCGGCGAACCAGCGGTGCCAGGCCAGCAGCTTCGGCGCCAGGGTCCGCAGGCGGGGGCGCGACCGCCGCACCCCGAAGCGCTCGAACAGATGGCGGGCGGCGGTGGTGGCGACCGGCGGGTGGGTCAGGCCGGGGGCCGCCACGCCGTCCGGGGCATCGCCGAGCTCGCCGCCATGGACCAGGAGGTGCGGCACCATGCCGTCCGGTTCCTGTCCCGCCAGCAGGGTCTCGATCTCGGTCCAGGCGCGGTCCTCGTCGAACTGGGCGAGGCCGAGCGCGGCCAGGCTGGAGTCCCAGCTCCGCTGCGCCGCGCGGGGGCTGGCGGCGGTCGGCACGGTATGGCCGCCCCGGTCATTGGCCCGGAGGACGGCGATGGCAGCCTCGGTCAGCTCTGTGGTCATGACGCTCGCGGTCGGTTTCGGCGGGCCGGCGACGGCAGCGAGTAATTATCTAAAGCTTTAGGAAAAATAAACATAAAAGCAATCCGCAGCATCCAGCCTTTACCGCGAGCCCCTTTACCGCGAGGCGGCGGACGGCCACACTGACCGGCATGAGGCGCTCGGCGTTATGCGCCCCCGTCATCGTCCTGGCGGCATGGGGGGTGGCCGCCCACGCGGCAGAGATGACGGTCGCGGGGATCACCTTCAGCGACGCGGAAGGCGGCTTCGTGCTCGAATCGGCGACCGGGACCGGGCGGCTCGACGACCCCTTCGTGGTGGTCGAGCGGATCACCGGCAAGGGCGAGGCGGCGCTCACCGTCACCGGGCTGACGCCGGCCTTCGGCAACCGGGTCGGAACCGCGCATCTGGCCGGCTTCGCCCTGGTCAAGGTGGTGCACAACGACACTGCGGAGACCTGGCGCGACTTCCCGGTCGAGCTGCAGGAGCAGCGCGGCGACCAGAGCCCCTATGGCGACGGCCTGTCCTTCGCCCAGGCGCCCGACGCGGTGCGCGGCATCCGCGCCGACCGCTTCACCGCGGCCCAGATGTATGACGAGCCGCGCGACATGGTGCTGTTCCACGACGGCACGGTGCCGCCCGGCGCGACGGTGGTGCTGCGCGTCGTGGTCACCGACAACACCCCGTCGGCGCAATTCTACGTCGTGCAGCGGCGGATCCAGCCGACCGCGTCCCTGCCGCCGCCGCGGCGCGTCGCCCGGGCCGGGCGATGAGGCGCCGCGCGGCGCTGGCCGGCCTGCTGCTGGGCCTGGGACTTGCGGGCACGGCGCGGGCGGAAGAAGTCTCGGCCGCCGGGCTGGTGTTCAGCGATGCCGAGGGCGGCTTCGTGCTGGAATCGGCCAGCGGGACCGGGCGGCTCGACGATCCCTTCGTGGTGGTCGAGCGGATCACCGGCAACGGCGAGGCGGCGCTGACCATCACCGGGCTGACCACCGGCTTCGGCAACCGCATCGCCACCGCCCATCTCACCGGCTTCGCCCTGACCAAGGTCGTGCGCAACGACACCAACCAGACCTGGCAGGACTTCCCGGTGGAGCTGGAGCGGCATCGCGGCGAGAGCAGCACCTATGATGACGGCCTGTCCTTCGCCCAGGGGCCGCATGTCACGCGGTCGATCTGGGCCGAGGGCTTCGCCTCCGGCCGGGTGGTCGACGAGCCGCATGACGGCCTGGTGTTCGAGGGCGGCGCCATCCCGCCCGGCGGCACGGTGACGCTGCATCTGGTGGTCACCGACAACATGCCGGCCGGGCCGATCTACCTGGTGCAGCGCCGCCTGGCGCCGACCGCGCTGCTGCTGCCCGGCCGGCGCCGGATGAGCGCCACGCCGTCCTAGCCGGTGGCCCGCACTGGCCTGCCCCCTGGCTGGTGGCGTCGGTCCTCGCTATATCCAACGGGCCCGGCACGACCGGCCGGGCCGGGACGAGGCCCATGCAGATCTTCCGCCACACCGAGAACCTGCCGGCAGCGGCGCGCGGCGCGGTGGTCGCCATCGGCAATTTCGACGGCGTGCATCGCGGCCACCAGACCGTGGTCGCGGCGGCCCAGGCCGCGGCGCGGCGGCTCGGCGTGCCGCTCTGCGTGCTCAGCTTCGAGCCGCATCCGCGCAGCCTGTTCCGCCCCGACGACCCGCCGTTCCGGCTGACCCCGTTCCGGATCAAGGCTCGGCTCTTGGAGGCGCTGGGCGTCGACCTGCATGTCGTGCTGCATTTCGACCGGGCCCTCGCCGCCCGCTCGGCCGAGGATTTCATTCAGACCATTCTGGTCGGAGCGATGGGCGCCCGCCATGTCGTGGTCGGCTATGATTTCTGCTTCGGCCACCGCCGCGCCGGCACGCCGGAGACGCTGACCGCCTTCGGCCGGCGGCTCGGCTTCGGCGTCACCATCGTCACCCAGGCCTCGGACGAGACCGGCGGCCTCTATTCCTCCAGCCGGGCGCGCGAGCTGCTGGCTGCCGGCGACACCCACGGCGCCGCCGAGATCCTGGGCCGGCCCTGGGAGATCGAGGGCCGGGTCGAGCATGGCGACAAGCGCGGCCGCGAGCTCGGCTTCCCGACCGCCAATGTCGAGCTCGGCGACTTCCTGCGCCCGGCCTACGGCATCTATGCCGTGCGCTGCGCCGTGGACGAGGGCGGACCGCTGGCCTGGCATGACGGCGTCGCCAATCTCGGCATCCGGCCGATGTGGCGGACCGAGACGCCGCTGCTCGAGGCCTATCTGTTCGACTTCTCCGGCGACCTCTACCACCGCCATCTGCGGGTGCAGCTGGTGGAATGGCTGCGCGGCGAGGAGACATTCGACTCGCTCGAGGCCCTGATCGCCCAGATCGACCGCGACTGCGAGGCCGCCCGGCAGGTGCTGGCCCGGTAGCGCGCCTCTCCCCTGCGGCATCGCCATCGGCCGGCTACAATCGGCGGCGATGGTTCGAGTCGGTTTCTATTCCGCATTCCGGGGAGAATTCAGCGATGGCCTACATTGAGGGCACGAACGGCAATGATGTCCTGTTCGGTACCAGCGGCGACGACACTGTCATAGCGCGGAATGGCGACGACCATCTGTACGGTAGTGCCGGGGCTGATTTTTTCGACGGTGGACTCGGCGTGGACACGATCGACTATTCACTATCCGCCGGCCCGGTCACCGTCGGTCCTCAAAGCGGATCCAGGGGCGATGCCGCAGGCGACTCGCTTTACAACCTCGAGATTCGGATCGGGTCGAATTTCAACGATATTTTGCAGGGCACCGATCCGTCGATAAACTTTGGTGATGGAACGGATGTGCTGGAGGGCGGCGGCGGCGCGGACGTCCTGGACGGGCTCGGCGGCATCGACACCGCCAGCTACGAGCATTCCGCCGCCGCCGTCACCGTCGGCCTCTCCACCGGGCTCGCTTCCGGCGGCGACGCCCAGGGCGATGTGCTGACCGGCTTCGAAAACCTGCGCGGCAGCGCCTTCGCCGACACCCTGGTCGGCGATACCGGCAGCAACGTGCTGGAAGGGGGCGCCGGGGCAGATACGTTCTATGGCGGCGCCGGTGTCGACACCGTGTCCTACGCCCATTCGGCCGCGGGGGTGCGGGTGGATCTCGGCTCTGGGATCGCTTACGGCAGCGACGCCACGGGCGACACCTTCAACAGCATCGAAAACCTGATCGGGTCGGACCATGACGACGTGCTGAGAGCCGGCCCTGTCGCCAGCACGCTGTCGGGTGGGGCGGGCAACGACATCCTCAGGGCCAGCATAAGCGACCCCGGCGATATCTTGGCCGATATCTTCGATGGCGGTTCCGGCTTCGACATGGTCGAGTACACCAACACCGGCGTCGGCTTTGCGTTTGTCGATCTGCACCTCGGCACCGGTCTCGTCGGCGCCCAGGACGATTTCTTCATCAGCATCGAGGGCCTTACCGGGACGACCGTGGAGGACAGGCTGCTCGGCAACGACGCCGACAACATCTTCTACGGCATGGAAGGCAACGACATCCTCTCGGGCCGGGAAGGCGCCGACATCCTGTCCGGCGGCGCCGGGGCCGACCAGCTGGACGGCGGCAGCGGCAGCGACATCGCCAGCTACTACACCGGCATTCTCGGGGTTTCGGTCAACCTGACGACCGGCACGGCCAGCGGCGGCGATGCCCAGGGCGACACGTTGACCAGCATCGAGGGCCTCTCCGGCAGCAACCTCGGCAATGACAGCCTGGCCGGGAACGCCGGCGCCAATGTGCTGCGCGGCTGGGGCGGCGACGATGCCCTCACCGGGGCCGGCGGCAAGGACGCGCTCCTCGGCGGCGCCGGGGCCGACCGCTTCATCTACGGCAGCGTGTCCGACAGCGCGGTCGGCGCCGGTGCCGACGTGATCCGCGACTTCAGCCACGCCCAGGGCGACCGCATCGACCTGTCGGCGATCGACGCCAGCACCGGCACCGCCGGGAACCAGGCCTTCACCTTCATCGGCACCGCCCTCTACACCGGCGTCGCCGGCCAGTTGCGCACCCACTCCGATGGCGCCGTCACCACCATCGCCGGCGACGTCAATGGCGACGGCGTCTCCGACTTCCACATCCAGCTCATCGGCTCCATCGGCGTCGTCGCCGGCGACTTCGTGCTGTGACCGCACCGGGCCGGGCGGCGCTGCCGTCCAGCCCGCGACTCCGCGCGCCTTGACCCCGGGCGCTGGTCCGGTACGATGGCATCCATGCGCAAGTCGGCCGCCCTGCTCCGAATTATCCGCCCGGCCCTCTGACGGGGGTCGGGTCACCGCGCCGCGCGCACCCCTCGCATCATGCCGCTCCCCGGCCCATCGGGTCGTCCGGCTGGCATCCGATCGTCAAAGCGGGTATTGAGCCCCGCGTGGATCCACGAGCCCTCATGTCATGACCGCCCAGCCTGCCGAGACACCGGCCGCCGCCGCCGCCCCGGCCGCGCCCGATTACCGATCCACCGTCTTCCTGCCGAAGACGGACTTCCCGATGCGTGGCGGCCTGCCGCAGAAGGAGCCGGAGCTGCTGGCCCGCTGGGCGGCGAACGACCTGCTGGACCGGATCCGCGCCGCCTCGAAGGGCCGGGAAAAATTCGTCCTGCATGACGGCCCGCCCTACGCCAATGGCGACATCCATATCGGCCACGCGGTCAACAAGATCCTGAAGGACCTCGTCGTCCGCACGCGGCAGATGCTGGGCCGGGATTCGGTCTATGTCCCGGGCTGGGACTGCCACGGCCTGCCGATCGAGTGGAAGATCGAGGAGAAGTACCGCCAGGCCGGCCAGGACAAGGACGCGGTGCCGGTGCTGCAGTTCCGCGAGGAATGCCGCGCCTTCGCCCGCCACTGGGTCGGGGTCCAGTCGGAGCAGTTCCAGCGCCTCGGCGTGATGGGCGACTGGGCCGACCCGTATCTGACCATGACCGACCCGGCCGAGGCGCAGATCGTCCGCGAGATCCACAAGTTCCTGCTCAACGGCGGGCTCTACCGCGGGCTGAAGCCGGTGCTGTGGTCGGTGGTCGAGAAGACCGCCCTGGCCGAGGCCGAGGTCGAGTACCAGGACATCACCTCGGACATGGTCTGGGTCCGCTTCCCGGTGACCAAGGCGTCGCGGCCGTCGCTCGACGGCGCGGCGGCGGTGGCCTGGACCACCACGCCCTGGACCCTGCCGGCCAACCGCGCCATGGCCTATGGCCCGGACTTCGAATACGGCGTCTACCAGGTCGACACCGTGGCCGAGGGCAGCCTGGCTCGGCCGGGCGAGACCCTGCTGCTGGCCACGGCGCTGGCCGAGACGGTGGCGAAGGACCTCGCCGTCACCGGCTGGACCTGCATCGACAGATTCCCAGGCTCGGCCCTGGCCGGCAGCGTCGCCCGCCACCCGCTGGCGGGGCAGGGCTATGATTTCGAGGTGCCGTTCCTGCCCGGCGGCCATGTCACGGTCGATGCCGGCACCGGCCTGGTCCACACCGCGCCCAGCCACGGCGCCGACGATTTCGACCTCGGCCGCGCCCACGGCATCGCCGCCACCGAGACGGTGACCGAGGACGGCAGCTACCATGTCAGCGTGCCGCTGTTCGCCGGCCATGTGATCTATCGGCCGGACGGCAAGAAGGGCGACGCCAACAAGGTCGTCACCGCGGCGGTCGACGCCGCCGGCGGCCTGCTGGCCAAGGGCCAGATCCGCCACTCCTACCCGCACAGCTGGCGGTCCAAGGCACCGCTGATCTTCCGCGCCACGCCGCAATGGTTCATCTCGATGGAGACGAACGGGCTGCGCGAGACGGCGCTGGAGGCGCTGCGCCACACCCGCTTCGTGCCGGAGCAGGGCTACAACCGCCTGTCTTCGATGATCGAGAGCCGGCCGGACTGGGTGATCAGCCGCCAGCGCGCCTGGGGCGTGCCGATTGCGATCTTCGTCGACAAGGCGACCGGCGAGCCGCTGCGCGACACCGCGGTGTGCCAGCGCATCGCCGCGGCCTTCGAGCTCGAAGGCGCCGACGCCTGGTACAAGCACGACGCCCAGTTCTTCCTCGGCAACACCTTCAAGGCCGAGGACTACGAGCAGGTCCTCGACATCGTCGACGTCTGGTTCGAATCCGGCTCGACCCACGCCTTCGTGCTGGAGCAGCGGCCGGATCTGAAATGGCCGGCCGACCTCTATCTCGAGGGCTCGGACCAGCATCGCGGCTGGTTCCACTCCTCGCTGCTGGAAAGCTGCGGCACCCGCGGCCGGGCGCCCTATGACGCGGTGCTGACCCATGGCTTCGTGCTCGACGAGCAGAGCCGCAAGATGTCGAAGTCGCTCGGCAACGTCGTCGCGCCGCAGACGGTGGTCGACCAGTCCGGCGCCGACATCCTGCGCCTCTGGGTGGTCTCGACCGACTACTCCGAGGATATGCGCGTCGGCAAGGAGATCCTGAAGTACCAGGCCGACGCCTATCGCCGGCTGCGCAACACGCTGCGCTACCTGCTGGGCGCCCTCGACGGCTTCCAGGACAGCGAGCGGCTGCCCGCCGCCGAGCTGCCGGAGCTGGAGCGCTGGGTGCTGCACCGGCTGTGGGAGCTGGACGGCACCATCCGCCGGGCGATCGAGGCCTACGACTTCCACGCCATGTCGACGGCGCTGCACAATTTCTGTGCCGTCGACCTCTCGGCCTTCTATTTCGACATCCGCAAGGACTCGCTGTACTGCGACCGGCCGGACGATCCGCGCCGCCGCGCCGTGCGCACCGTGCTCAACATCCTGTTCGACCACCTGACGGTCTGGCTGGCGCCGATCCTCTGCTTCACGGCGGAGGAGGCGTGGCTGGCCCGGCATGGCGACGGGCCGGAGGTCAGCGTCCATCTCCGCACCTTCCCGGAGGTGCTGGAAGCCTGGCGCGACGACGCCGTGGCGACGCGCTGGGCCCGGCTCCGCGACCTGCGCCGCGTGGTCACCGGCGCGATCGAGCTGAAGCGCGGGGAGAAGCAGATCGGCTCGTCGCTGCAGGCCCATCCGGTGGTGCATGCCGGTGCGGCCGAGGCCGAGCTGCTGCGCAGCCTCGACTTCGCCGAGACCTGCATCACCTCGGGCCTGACGGTCGAGACCGGCGCGGTGCCGGATGGCGCCTTTGCCCTGGCCGACGTGCCGGGCGTGGGCGTGGTCGTCTCTTCGGCCGAGGGCCATCGCTGCGAGCGCTGCTGGAGGGTCCTGCCGGAGGTCGGCACGGTCGCGGCCCATCCCGACCTGTGCAACCGCTGCGCCGATGCCGTCGCCGCCGGGGCCTCGGCATGACCCATGCGCGGCTGTTCCGGCGCGGCCTGGGCATCGCCTTGCTGATCCTGATCGCCGACCAGATCAGCAAATGGTGGGTGCTGAAGGGCGTGTTCGGGCTGGCCGAGCCGATCACCACCGCCAGCTGGGCGCCGCCGATCCGGATCACCGGCTTCCTCGATTTTGCCATGGTCTGGAACTATGGAATCAGCTTCGGTCTCCTTGCCGGCGACACGCCGCTGGCGCGCTGGGGGCTGTCGGCGGTCGCGGTCGCCGTCGTCGCAGGCCTTCTGGTGTGGCTTGCGCGCAACGATCGTGGCCTCGTCGCCTTCGGCGTCGGGCTGATCATCGGCGGGGCGATCGGGAACGTGATCGACCGGCTGCGCTTTGGCGCCGTCGCCGATTTCTTGCATTTTCACGCCGGGGAGTATTCCTTCTGGGTGTTCAACGTGGCCGACAGCGCGATCAGCATCGGGGTGATGCTGCTGATCGCCGACAGTCTGTTCGGCCGGCGCACGCATCCGGTGACGGCGCAGCAGAGGGATCGATCGTGAACGGGCAGTCTCGCTTTCTCCAGTCTACCTCTCTTCCTCAGCCCGCCCGGGCGCGGCGGGGCAGGCTGGTCACGCTGACCGGCCTGATCGTTGCCACCCTGGCCGTCGCCGGCTGCGGCGGCAACCAGACGGTGCAGGAGATGATCGGCTATGACCGTTCGACTCCGGACGAGTTCGCGGTGATGCCGCGCGCGCCGCTGGCCATGCCGACCTCGATGGAGGAGCTGCCGGCGCCGACGCCCGGCGCGCCGCGGCCGCAGGAGGCCCAGCCGCGTGAGCAGGCTGAGGCTATCCTGTTCGGCCAGGGCCAGAAGGTGATGCGCGGCGAGGCCGCCCCGACCGCGACCGGCCCCGGCGCTGCCGCTGTGCTGGCCAAGGCCGGCCAGGCGCAGCCGGACATCCGCTCGACCGTCGACCAGGAGACGACCCAGATCGCGGCCAGCGAGGACGGCCTCGTCGACCGGCTGATGTTCTGGAACTCCAAGCCGCTGCCCGGCACCGTTGTCGACCCTTACAAGGAATCGGCGCGGCTCAACACCAATGCCGATGCCGGCAAGCCGCTGACCACCGGCGACACGCCGATCATCATCCGCCGGCGCGAGGCGCCGCTCGAGAGCCTCGTCCCGAGCTTCTGAGGGTTGTGAGTTCCACGGGCCGGCCACTGCCGGCCCGTCTTCCTTGATCCGACACGCTGCCGCACCGGAGGCGCCTGCCCATGTCCGATCTGACCCGCTCGCCCGCCTGGACCGCGCTCGACGCGCACCGCAAGGCGATGGAGGGCGTGCATATGCGCGACCTCTTCGCCGCCGACCCGAAGCGCTTCGACCGCTTCTCGCTGCGCCTCGGCGAGGTCCTGCTCGACTATTCCAAGAACCGGGTGACCGAGGAGACGCTGGGCCTCCTCTTCGCCCTCGCCCGGCAGCAGGACGTCGAGGGCTGGCGCGACCGCATGTTCGCCGGTGACCTGATCAACGGCACCGAGCACCGCGCCGTGCTGCACACCGCGCTCAGGGCCGATCTGTCCGGCTCGGTTGCCGTCGACGGCGAGAACGTGCTGCCCGAGGTGGCGGCGGTGCTGAAGCACATGCGCGAATTCTCCGACGCGGTGCGCGACGGCAGCTGGACCGGCCACACCGGCAAGCCGATCACCGACGTGATCAACATCGGCATCGGCGGCTCCGACCTCGGCCCGGTGATGGTGTCCGAGGCGCTGCGCCCCTACCAGCATCCGCGCATCACGCTGCACTTCGTCTCCAATGTCGACGGCACCCACATCGCCGAGACGCTGAAGCGGATCGACCCCGAGACCAGCCTGTTCCTGATCGCGTCGAAGACCTTCACGACGCAGGAGACGCTGACCAACGCCCACACCGCGCGGCGCTGGTTCCTGCATTCCGGCGCGCCGGAGGCGGCGATCGCCAGGCATTTCGCCGCGCTGTCGACCAACGCGGCCGAGGTTTCGAAGTTCGGCATCGACACAGCCAACATGTTCGGCTTCTGGGACTGGGTCGGCGGCCGCTACTCGGTGTGGTCGGCGATCGGCCTGCCGGTGATGATCGGCATCGGCGCCGACGCTTTCGAGCGCTTCCTGGCCGGCGGCCGCGCCATGGATGCGCATTTCCGCTCGGCGCCGCTGGAGCAGAACCTGCCGGCGGTGCTGGGCATCCTCGGCGTCTGGTACGGCAATTTCTGGGACGCGCAGACCCACGCCGTGCTGCCCTACGACCAGTATCTGCACCGGCTGCCGGCCTATCTGCAGCAGGCCGACATGGAGTCGAACGGCAAGTCGGTCGACCGCCAGGGCCACCGGGTCGACTACCAGACCGGGCCGGTGATCTTCGGCGAGCCCGGCACCAACGGCCAGCACTCCTTCTACCAGTTGATCCACCAGGGGACGAAGGTGATCCCCTGCGACTTCATCGCCCCGGTCGAAAGCCACAACCCGGTCGACGACCACCACCCGATCCTGTTGTCCAACGTGCTGGCCCAGACCGAGGCGCTGATGGTCGGCAAGACGCCGGACCAGGTGCGGGCGGAGCTGGTCAAGTCCGGCCTGTCCGGCGCGGCGCTGGAGGCGTTGCTGCCGTTCAAGGTGTTCGAGGGCAACCGCCCGTCCAACACCATCCTGGTGCGGACCATCGACCCCTACACGCTCGGCCTGCTGGTCGCGCTCTACGAGCACAAGATCTTCGTCCAGGGCACGATCTGGAACATCTACTCCTTCGACCAGTGGGGGGTGGAGCTGGGGAAGCAGCTGGCCAAGGCGATCCTGCCCGAGCTGCTGGGCGAGACGGCGCCGGGCGCGCATGACGGCTCGACCCTCGGCCTGCTCGCCGCGATCCGCGACTGGTCGTGATCCCGGCCGGCCGATCCATATCGAATGCATATGGATCGGCCGGAATCACACTATTGGACATGATGGCGGCCTCGGCTCATCTCTAGGGCAATTGCCCCGCGAGCCGAGGACACGCCATGGCCGACTGGAACCCAGCCCTCTACCGCCGCTACGAGGACGAGCGCACGCGCCCGGCCCGTGACCTGCTGGCGCGGGTCGAGCTCGACCCGCCCGGCCGCCCGCTGGTGATCTACGATCTCGGCTGCGGCCCGGGCAATTCGACCGAGCTGCTGGTCGAGCGCTTCCCGGAGGCGGAGATCACCGGCATCGACAGCTCCGAGGCGATGCTGGCCGATGCCCGCGCCCGCCTGCCGGGCTGCCGCTTCGAGCGGCACGACGTCGCCACATGGCAGCCGCCGCAGGCACCGGACCTGATCTATGCCAACGCCACGCTGCAATGGGTGCCGGGACATGAGGCGCTGGTGCCGCGGCTGTTCGGCCTGCTGGCGCCCGGCGGCGTGCTGGCGGTGCAGATGCCCGACAACCGCGAGGAGCCGACGCACCGGCTGATGCGCGCGGTGGCGGGTGAGGGGCCGTGGAAAGAGACGATCGGCGAGGCCGCGCTGGTCCGCACCAAGATCCTGCTGCTCGACGCCTATTACGACCTGCTGGCGCCGCTCGCCGCCGAGACCGATGTCTGGCGCACCGCCTACCAGCACCCGATGGCGTCGCCGGAGGCGATCGTCGACTGGGTGCGCGGCACCGGCCTCCGGCCCTTCATCGACCCGCTGACCGAGGCCCAGCGCGCCGGCTTTCTCGACGACTACACCCGCCGCATCGCCGAGGCCTACCGGCCGAAGGCGGACGGCAGGCTGCTGCTGGCCTTCCCGCGGCTTTTTGTCGTCGCCCGCCGCCCGCGCTAGCTCTTCCCCGCGTCGCGGCGGGGCACCACATGGCAGGGACAGACCACGACGATGGAGCCCGCCATGTCGATCACCCACCTCGCCGCGATCGGGTCGCTGCTCAGCGCCCTGCTCCTGCTCGCCGCCTGCCAGGGCGTCGAGGTCAAGCCCGCCTCGCGTGGCGGCTCCAGCCTGGGTGCGGGCAGCAGCGGCCATGATTGAGGCCCCCGCGATCCCGTGACAGGATCGCGGCATGGCTTTCCACCTCTGCCGCACTTGCGGCACCCAGTACCCCGACAGCGCGGCACCGCCCGCCGCCTGCCCGATCTGCGAGGACGAGCGCCAGTTCGTGCCCGAATCCGGGCAGAGCTGGCTGACGCTGGAGGAGCTGCGGCGCGGCCACCGCAACGTCTTGACGGCGATCGAGCCCGGCCTCGACCAGGTCCTGGTCGAGCCGGAATTCGGCATCGGCGAGCGCGCCTTCCTGATCCGGCTGCCCGCGGGCGGCGTGGTGATGTGGGACTGCGTGGCGCTGATCGACGATGCGACGGTGTCGGCGATCCGGGCGCTGGGCGGCCTCCGCGCCATCGCCATCTCGCACCCGCACTACTACACCACGATGGTGGAATGGGCGCAGGCCTTCGGCTGCACGGTGCATCTCCATGCCGATGACCGGGAGTGGGCGCAGCGCCCCGACCCGGCGCTGTCCTTCTGGTCGGGCGAGACCCTGGCGCTGGCCGACGGCCTCACCGTGATCCGCTGTGGCGGCCATTTCGTCGGCGCCGCGGTGCTGCATTGGGCGGCGGGGGCGGAGGGGCGCGGCGTGCTGCTCAGCGGCGACACCATCCAGGGCCTGCCGGACCGGCGCTGGGTGTCCTTCATGTTCAGCTACCCGAACCTGATCCCGCTGCCGGCCCCGGCGGTGCGGCGCATCGCCGACGCGGTGGCGCCCTTCGCCTTCGACCGGCTCTACGGCGCCTTCGTCGGACGGCAGGTCAGGGCGGATGCCCGTGGCGCCGTGCTGCGCTCGGCCGAGCGCTATATCCGGGCGATCCAGGGCGGTTGAGGCCGCCCGGCTTCATCACCCTGTCATCGCGGGCATGGCAAACGGTCGGGGCATGCTGCGGCGCGTCCCGGACATGCCACATCCGAGAGGGGGAACAGAATGCGATTTGGCAAGACGATCGCGCCGGCCGTCGCCGCGGCGCTCGGCATCGTTGTGCTCGCCGGCCCGGCCCTGGGCCAGACGGTCACGGTCCGCTTCGTCCACACCAACGACATCGACCGGATGGAGGAGCGCGACGGTCGCGGCGGCTTCGCCCGGCTGGCCGGCGCGGTGGCGGCGGAGCGGGCGCGGCCGGGCCGGACCATCTTCATCCACACCGGCGACACGCTGTCCCCCTCGCTGCTCTCGGGCATCGACAAGGGCCGCCACATCATCGACCTCCTGAACCGGATTCCGGTCGATCTGTTCGTGCCGGGCAACCATGATTTCGATCTCGGCCCGCAGGTCTTCCGCGACCGGCTGGCCGAGGCGCGCTTCGACATCGTCTCCTCCAACATCCGCGAGCCGGACGGCCGCGCCCCGGCCCACACCATCGACGACAAGATCATCGACGTGGACGGGATCCGCATCGGCTTCTACGGCCTGACCACCGAGGACACGCCGATCGGGTCGAGCCCGGGCGAGATCACCTTCGAAGGCTCGATCGACACCGCGAAGCGCAAGGCGGCGGAGCTGCACGGCAAGGGCGCAGACTTCATCGTCGCCATGGTGCACACGCCGCTCGCGGTCGATATGGGCCTGCTGCGCGGCGGCTTCGCCGACCTGGTCCTGTCCGGCCATGACGAACACCTCCTGACCTATTTCGACGGCAAGGGCGCGCTGGTCGAATCCCAGACCGAGGCCAATTTCGTCGTCGTCACCGAGGCGACCATCACCAAGTCGGTGGAGCAGGGCGGGACCGACATCGACTGGTGGCCCGCCTTCCGCATCGTCGACACCGCCACGGTCACGCCCGATCCGGCGATCGCCGAGGTGGTCGCCGCCTATGGAAGGCAGCTCGACAAGGCGCTCTTGGTCGAGATCGGCGTGACCGAGACGCCGCTGGACAGCCGCCGTGCCAGCGTTCGCACCCAGGAGACCGCGATCGGCAACCTGATCGCCGATGCGATGCGCGCCGCGGTCGGCGCCGACGTCGCCCTGTTCAACGGAGGCGGCATCCGCGCCGACCGGGAATACAGGGCCGGCGCCGTGCTGACCCGCAAGGACATCCAGTCGGAGCTGCCCTTCGGCAACCGGACGGTGAAGCTCGAGGTCACCGGCGCGGTGCTGCGCCGGGCGCTGGAGAACGGCGTCAGCCAGGTGCGCGAGGTCGGCGGACGGTTCCCGCAGGTCTCCGGCATGGCGATCGAGGCCGATCTCGACCGGCCGGTCGGCGAGCGGCTGCGCAGCGTCACCGTCGGCGGCGCGCCGCTCGACCCCGCCCGGACCTACACCCTCGCCACGCCGGACTTCCTCGCCCGCGGCGGCGACCAGTACGCGATGCTGGCCGAGGGACGGCCGATCGTCACCGAATCCGACGCCCAGATCATCGCCAACCAGGTCATCGACTATGTCGCGGCGCAGGGCCGGGTCGCGCCCAAGGTCGAGGGCCGGGTGAAGCTCCTGCCCTGACCGGCCTCCAATAAATCGGACGTCCGGTCGTCAAATCGGTCGGGGCCTCCAGGATCGCGGCGGCCCCTCCGATGGCGCGGAGGAAAGTGCGGTGCGCGGCCGGGCGCGCCTTGCGCCGAGTCCGCGGCTGCGAAATGGTCGCGCCACGCCGACCCCCTCGCCGCGGAGCGCGATCCATGACGTCCTCGACCAGCCAGGCCATGCCGATGAACCCGATGATGGGCATGATGCCGAACATGATGCCCCAGATGATGCAGGGCATGATGCCGATGATGGGCATGATGCCCAACATGATGTCCGGGATGATGCCGGGCATGATGCCCCAGATGATGCCCCAAATGGCGATGATGGGGGGCATGATGCCGGTCATGATGTGCAAGATGACCTGCAAGACGACCCCGACCGGCATGACCTGCGAGATGATGCCGATGGACGGCATGAGCATGGAGATGTTCACCGAGGCCTGCCGCCGGATGATGGCGATGATGGGCGGCGGCATGCCCGTGATGATGAGCTGCGGCGGCATGCCGATGATGGTGGGCATGCCGGAGATGGCGGCCTGATCTTCTGCCGGCGCGGCCTCTGCCGCGTTGTTCTCGTTCACACGTCCGGGAGCAAGGGCGGCCGGCGCCTCGGCGCGGCCGCCCTAACGATTCCGGGTGATCAGGACCGGAACCAGGCTTGTTCGCCGTCGATGTTCAAGAGGAACGCGTCGATCCGCTCGGCTCCATCAGGCGAAACCAGGGCGAGACCGAGCGCTTCGATGCGCTCATAGGCCTGTTCGAACTGCGATCCGTCGTCGGCCTTGAGGGCCTGCAGGGACGCCGCGAACAGCGGTTCCACCGCAGAGAAGGCGGGAGCAGGCTCGAAGCGGCAATAGTCGAAAGGAAAGTCGCTGTGCGTCCAGCGCAGCGTGCCCAGCACAGTGCCGCCCTGGACCAGCAGCCAGCGATTCATCAGGATCCGACCGACTCTACATAGGTCATGACCAGGTACATGACCGCCTTGTCGGCGCTGGGGTTGCGGTAGCTGTGCGGCACGTCGGCCTCGAACAGGATGGCGTCGCCGGGGCCGAGGCGATGGCGCTCGGCGCCGACCGTGATCTCGACCTCGCCCTGCGCCACCACCAGGTTCTCGGTCGTGCCCGGCGCATGCGCCTCGGCATCCTCCTGCCGCCAGGGCGCCAGCAGCAGCTCGTAGAACTCGACCTTGCGCTCGCCCTCATAGGGGAAGAGCGCGCGGGAGACGAAGCTGCCGTCGGTCGAGGTCAGCACCTTGGCGTGGCGCGCCCGCAGCACCGTGGTGCCGCGTGCCTCGGGCCCGGTCAGCAGGCTGGAGAAGGGCACGTCCAGCGCCTTCGCCACCTTCCAGACAACGCCGATGGTCGGGACGGAGCGGCCGTTCTCGATCTGGCCGAGCATGGCCCGGCTGACCCCGGATTTCTGGGCGAAGCGCTCCAGCGACAGGCCCTGGCGGGTCCTCAGCCGACGCAGATTCTGGCCGAGAGCCAGCGACAGGTCATGGGCCGTATCGGCGCCGTTCGCCTCGTCTGCAGGCTTGGCGGCGGTCTTGTCGGTGGCGGGCTCGTCGGCGTCGGTCCCGGCCAAGGTCATCCTCATCAGCCTGCCGGCTGGGTCGGCCAGGCGACGGGCATGGTCGGCAGCAGCGGCATCCACACCCACATTACCGGAAAAGCCATCGCCTGTGTCGGGTCGACCGCAGGCGCGGCCGCCCTCGCGCGCTGGGCGCGGTACTGGGCCAGGTCGACGACGTTGGATGTCCGGGCAGGCAAGGGCATGATCAACCTCCGCTGACTGTCATATCTGTTATTGCAGAAGAAAAGTCAATATCGCGGCGGTGTTATTTATATTTCATACAAAATAAATATGTTGATTTGAGGTCGGCCCGCTTGCTCCTCCAGCCGCTTCGCCGCATCCTGCCCCCGCTACATCGGACATAAGGGGACGACGCATGGCTCGCAGGATCGTGATCACCGGCGCCGGGGCGGGGCTGGGGCTGGAGCTGACGCGGTGGTACGCGGCGCGTGGCGACACCGTGGTCGGCGTGGTCCGCAGCGACGCGGCCGATTTCACGGCGGCGGCCGGGCCGGACAGCATCCTGGTGCGCGGCGACGTCACCGACCAGGCCTGCGCCGACCGGCTGCGCCAGGTGCTGGCGGAGCGCGCGCCGGCGGTCGACCTGCTCTACAACAACGCCGGCATGTCCGGCCGCGGGGCGCAGCTGGCCGGCATCCGGATCGAGGATGTGCAGCAGGCGCTCGATGTCCACTGCCTGGCGGCGCTGCGCATCAGCCAGGCGGCGATCGACGCGCTGCTGGCGGCGGAGCGGCCGGCCATCGTCAATGTCAGCAGCCGGCTCGGCTCGATCGGCCGGGTCGCGGCCGGCGATTTCGACCATCTCGGCATCGCCTACGCCACCCGCATCTCCAAGGCGGCGCAGAACATGCTGACCGCCTGCCTTGCCCGCGAATTCGGCCCGCGCGGCCTCGCCGTCTACGCCGTCCATCCCGGCCGGATCCGCACCAGGATGGCCAGCGCCGACGCCGATCTCGAGGCGCCGGAGGCGGCGGCGCGCCTGGCCGGCTGGGTCGACCGCATCCGGCCGGACCGGCCGGTCTTCTACGGCGAGCCGGAGCTCGGCACCTTCCCCTGGTAAGCGGACTCTTTTTTCTGGCCCGGCCCTGAAACTTTCCCGGCACGCGCCCCGTAAAGGCTCCCCGTCCCGGTCATCCGGCGACGCAACCGAGAGGGAGAACCCGAAATGCGTGTCGTTCGAATCGTCTCCAGCGCCATCGGCGCCTGCCTTTTCCTCGCCGCGGCCGGCCCGGCCTTCGCGGAAGACACCGTGATGGTCGGCGGCGCCGCGATGTACCCGAGCAAGACCATTGTCGAGAACGCGGTCAACTCGAAGGACCACACCACCCTGGTCGCGGCGGTCAAGGCGGCCGGGCTGGTCGACACCCTGAACGGCGCGGGCCCCTTCACCGTCTTCGCCCCGACCAACGCCGCCTTCGGCAAGCTGCCCAAGGGCACGGTCGAGACCCTGGTGATGCCGGAGAACAAGGCGATGCTGACCACGATCCTGACCTATCACGTCGTGCCCGGGCGGCTGACCGCGGCCGACCTGATGAAGGCCGTCAAGGACGGCAAGGGCAAGGCCATGCTGAAGACGGTCGAGGGCGAGGACCTGACCGTCGGGTGGAAGAACGACCGGCTCGAGGTGGTCGATGCCAAGGGCGCCACCGCCTGGGTGACGATCCCCGACGTGCTGCAGTCGAACGGCGTGATCCACGTCGTCGACACCGTGCTGATGCCGTAGTGACCGGCGAGGGGGGCGTCGCGGCCGGGGCGCCCCCGCACAGCGAATTCGCGTCCGCCAGCCGGGGCTCTGCTGCTAGAGTCCCGGCACCCATGATGCGGGGACCGATGCGGCTGCAGGAAGACGAGGAGCTGATCCGGATGCTGCAGGCGACCGGCCGCGGGGACCGGCGCGCGTTCAAGGCCGTCTATGACCGGACGTCGCCGCTGCTGTTCGGCATCGTTCTCCGCATCCTGCGCAACCGGGCGACGGCGGAGGAGGTGCTGCAGGATGCCTATCTCCGCATCTGGCGCGGCGCCGCGTCCTTTTCGGCCGGCACCGGGTCGCCGCTGGGCTGGATGGCGGCGATCGCCCGCAACCGCGCCATCGACGTGGCCCGGCAGCGCCGCGAGGTGCTGGTCGAGCCCGACGAGGACGGCCGCGACTGGCTTGAATCGATCCCCGATTCGCGGTCCGAAGGCGCCGGCTTCGTCGCCCTGCGCCAGCTCGGCCACTGCCTCGGCCTGCTGGAGGACAGCCACCGCAGCTGCGTGCTGCTGGCCTATTACGAGGGCTATTCCCGCGAGGAGCTGGCGACCCGCTTCGACCGGCCGGTCAACACCATCAAGACCTGGCTGCATCGCGGGCTTGCCGCCCTGCGGCATTGCATGGATGGAGCCGGACCGTGACCGAGGAGCAGGAGGCCCGGATCGCCGAATACGTCCTCGGGACCCTGCCGCCCGGGGAACGGGCCGAATTCGAGCGGGAGCTGGCGGCCGACCCGGCGCTCAAGGCCGAGGTCGCGGCCTGGGAGCGGCGCCTGGCCGGGCTGGCGGCGCAGGTGCCGCCGGTGCAGCCCGGCCCGCAGGTCTGGGCGGCGCTGGAACGCGCGATCGGCCCGGAGGCGCCGCCCGTGGCCGCGGGCCCGACTGTCGTAACGCTCTCCGCCGAGAGCCGCCTGCACCGGTCCCGTGCCTGGTGGCGCAGCGCGGCCCTGGCCGCCGGGGCGCTGGCCGCCGGCCTGGCCGCGTTCATCCTGCTGCCGCGCGCCGAGCCGCCCGCCCGGCCGGACAGCTATGTCGCGGTGGTCAATCGCGGCGGCGACCTGCCGGCGCTGATCGTCCGGGTCGACACCCGCGCCGGCGTGGTCCAGGTGCGGCCGGTGCGGGCGGAGGTGCCGGCCGACCGCAGCCTCGAGCTGTGGTTCGTCGCCGCCGGCGCCGCGCCGCGCTCGCTCGGCCTGATCGACGCCGCCGACCGGAAGCGCCTGGCCATCCCCGAGGCGTTGCGCGGCTCCACCCTCGTCGGCGGCACCCTGGCGGTCAGCGTCGAGCCGGCCGGCGGCTCGCCGACCGGCGCCCCGACAGGGCCGGTGGTCTATTCCGGCACGCTGATCGACGATCCGTCCTGACCGATTCCCTCCGGCGCGATCCGGGCCTAGAATCGATCCATGACCATCGAGTCCCTCCGCACCATCCGCCGCCTGCCGCCGACCCTGGTCAACCAGATCGCCGCCGGCGAGGTGATCGAACGCCCGGCCGCAGCGGTGAAGGAGCTGGTGGAGAACGCGATCGACGCCGGCGCCCGCCGCATCGACGTGGCGCTGCGCGACGGCGGCCGCAGCCTGATCGCCGTGGTCGATGACGGCGCCGGCATGGATCCGGAGGAGCTGGTCCTGGCGATCGAGCGCCACGCCACCTCGAAGCTGCCCGACGACGATCTGGTGCGAATCTCGACTCTCGGGTTCCGCGGCGAGGCGCTGCCCTCGATCGGTGCCGTCTCGCGCCTGACCATCGCCAGCCGTCCTCGCAATGCCGCCGAGGGCTGGAGCCTGTCGGTCGAGGGCGGGGCGGTGGCGGCGCCGGTGCCGGCGGCGCTGAACCACGGCACCCGGGTCGAGGTGCGCGACCTGTTCTATGCCACCCCGGCGCGGCTGAAATTCCTGAAGGGCGAACGGGCCGAGACCCAGGCCGCGGTCGACGCGGTCGAGCGCCTGGCCATGGCGCATCCGACCCTCAGCTTCACGGTCGCTGACGCCGCCCGCACCCTGCTGCGGCTGGAGGCGGCGCAGGGCGAGCTGTTCGACGCCCGCCTCGCCCGCGTCGGCGCCGTGCTGGGTGGCGACTTCGCCGAGAACGCCATGCCGATCGAGGCGCAGCGCGAATCGGTGCGCCTGACCGGCCATGCCGCGCTGCCGACCCTCAACCGCGCCACGGCCCAGGCGCAATATCTGTTCGTCAACGGAAGGCCGGTGCGCGACCGGCTGCTGCTCGGCGCCATCCGCGGCGCCTACTCAGACGTGCTGCCGCGCGACCGCCACCCGGTGCTGGCGCTGTATCTCGAGTTGCCGCCGGAGGAGGTCGACGTCAACGTCCACCCAACCAAGGCCGAGGTGCGTTTCCGCGACCCGGCGCTGGTGCGCGGGCTGATCGTCAGCACCCTGCGCCACGCCATCGCCGCCGCCGGCCACCGCGCCTCGACCAGCGTCGGCGCCGACACCCTGGCGGCTTTCGTGTCGCAGGACGGAGCGGCGCCGATGCAGGCCCCGCTGTCACGGTTCAGCGGCCAGACCTCCTGGTTCCAGACCCGCGGCCCGGTGCGTCCGCCCGCCGGCCTGGCCGAATCGGCGGCCGCCTGGCAGGCGCCGATCGCGTCCGACCTGGCCCGGCCGTCGGCGCGGGCGGAGGCGGTGGTGGAGGAGCCGGCGCCGGACCATCCGCTGGGCGCCGCCCGGGCCCAGGTTCATGCCACCTACATCGTCGCCCAGACCGGCGACGGGCTGGTCATCGTCGACCAGCACGCCGCCCACGAGCGCATCGTCTATGAGCGGATGAAGGCCGAGCTCTTGTCCGGCACGGTCAAGAGCCAGGGCCTGCTGCTGCCGGTGGTGGTGGAGCTGAACGAGGCCTCGGTCGACCGGCTCGGTGCGCGCCAGGCCGAGCTGGCGGAGCTGGGCCTTGAGCTCGAGCCCTTCGGGCCCGGCGCCGTGGTGGTGCGCGGCGTGCCGGCGCTGCTCGGGCAGGCCGACGTGCCCGGTTTGGTGCAGGACCTCGCCGACGCGCTGGCGGAATGGGACGACGCAAGGCCGCTGACCGAGCGGCTCGCCCATGTCTGCGCCACCATGGCCTGCCATGGCAGCGTCCGCGCCGGCCGCCGCCTCAACGCCGCCGAGATGGACGCGCTGCTGCGCAGCATGGAGGCCACGCCCAATGCCGGCCAGTGCAACCACGGCCGGCCGACCTATGTCGAACTGAAGCTGGCCGACATCGAGAAGCTGTTCCAGCGCCGCTGAGGCCGACCTACGGCGCGCAGGCCGCTTCCAGCGCGGCCAGGTTGTCCCAGACGACCGGGAACACCGGGGTCGGGTGGCCGCCGATCGGCTCGACGAACAGCTCGCCTTCGACGCCGCCGAGCCGCCGGTAGAAGCCGCGGGCGCCGTGATTGCCCTCGATCACCTCCAGGAAGGCCGCCTCGAAGCCCTGGCGCCGCAGCTCGGCCGCGGCCCGGCCCATCAGGCGACGGCCGAGCCCGCCGCCGCGCTGTCCGGGCGCGACGTGCAGGTTGTCGATCAGCGCCATCCGCGAGGTGTTCGGCCAGGCCGCGACGAAGCCGGCGATTCCGTCCGGCGCCATCGCGACCAGGATCACCCGGCGCGGCTCGTCCTTGGTGAACGCTCGGCCCCAGCGCGCCGCCAGCTCTGCGGCGGCCGGCCCGTCCAGATAGGCGTCGGGCAGCAGCCCGCGATAGGCGCTGCGCCAGCTGCGCTGATGCAGATCGGCGATCGCCGCGGCATCCGGCGCGGTCGCCGGCCGGATCTCGATGGTCATGACGGCCTCCCGCGACAACCGCGAAAGCATAGCCCGGCCGCGTCTTGAGATGGCAGAACCAATTAGTCCGCGTGACCGGCATGCCGGAACGGCTGTTGGCACCGCCGCCGAGGAAGCATATCTAGTGCGTCCGCGCGGGCGGCATTCTTCCCCCGCCGGTGAATCGGGGATACATGCAAAGAGTCGACGGAACGATGAGCAGTTACAAGGAAAAGGGGTTCGGGGACCGGCTGAGCAGCGCTCAGAATGCGAAGAAGGCCGCGCTGGAGCGGTTCCGCGCCAAGGTCTCTCCGGACAATCCGGAGCTGGCCCGGCAGCGGGCGGAGCGCGAGGCCCGTGCCGCCGCGCGCGAGCAGCGTGAGGCCGAGCGCCGGGTGGCCAAGGAGGCCGAGGCGGTGCGGCTGAAGGCCGAGGCCGAGGCCCGCGCGATCGAGGAGACGCGGCTCAAGGCCGAGGCCGCCGAGGCCGAGGCCCGGTCCCGGCGCGAGGACGCGGAGCGGATGGTGGCGCAGCTGGCCGAGCAGAAGGCCGAGCGCGACGCCCGCTACGCCGCCCGCAAGGCGCGCGCCAAGCGCTGACCTGAGAGGCGCGGGGCGTCGTGTCGAAGACCACCCGCGCCACCCAGGCGCTGCAGCAGGCGGGCGTGAGCTTCGCCGTCGCGACCTATGACTACGACCCCGGCGCCGACCGAATCGGGATACAGGCGGCCGAAGCCATGGGCGTGCCGCCGCGCATCGTGCTGAAGACGCTGATGGCGGAGGCCGACGGCAAGCCGGTCTGCGTCGTCGTGCCGTCCGACCGCGAGGTCGGCATGAAGAAGCTGGCCGCCGCCTTCGGGGCGAAGTCGGCGCAGATGATGCGCCCGGCCGACGCCGAGCGCGTCACCGGCTACCATGTCGGCGGCATCAGCCCGCTCGGCCAGAAGCGGGCGGTGCCGACCGCGATCGAGGAAGCGGCGATGGCCGAGGCCGAGATCTTCGTCAATGGCGGCCAGCGCGGGCTGCAGATCCGGCTGACGCCGCAGGATCTTCGGGCGGCGCTGAACGCCAAGGTGGCGCCGCTGGTCGCCTGATCGGGCCGGAACGGAGACGGCGTGCAGTCCTTCGACGTGGTGGTGATCGGCGCCGGGGCAGCCGGGATGATGTGCGCGGCCGAGGCCGGCAAGCGTGGCCGGTCTGTGCTCGTGCTCGACCACGCCGCGGCGCCGGGCGAGAAGATCCGCATCTCCGGCGGCGGCCGCTGCAACTTCACCAACCTGCACGCGGCGCCGGCGAACTTCGTCTCCGCCAACCCGCATTTCTGCATCTCGGCGCTGCGCCGCTATACCCAGCGCGACGTCATCGCCCTGGTCGAGCGCCACGGCATCGCCTGGCACGAGAAGACGCTGGGCCAGCTGTTCTGCGACGGCTCGTCCCGCCAGATCATCGATATGCTGCTGGCCGAGATGGGCCGCGCCGGCGTCACGCTGCGCCTGTCGAGCAAGGTCGACTCGGTCGAGCGTGACGCCGACGGCTTCGTCCTCGGGCTGGCCCATGAAGCGTCAGGGGGCGGCCCGCTGCGCTGCCGGTCCCTGGTGGTCGCCACCGGCGGCCGGTCGATCCCGAAGATGGGCGCCACCGGCTTCGGCTACGACCTCGCCGCCCGCTTCGGCCTCGAGGTCACCGAGACCCGCCCGGCCCTGGTGCCGTTGACCTTCGAGCCGGCGCTGCTGGAGCGGCTGAAGCCCTTGGCCGGGATCGCCGTCGACGCCGAGATCGGCTGCGGTCGCACCCGGTTCCGCGAGGCCATGCTGTTCACCCATCGCGGCCTCAGCGGCCCGTCGATCCTGCAGATCTCCTCCTACTGGCGCGAAGGGCAGGAGATCGAGGTGTCGATGCTGCCCGGCACCGACATGTTCGACTGGCTGCGCGCCGCCCGCGTCGCGAACGGCCGCCGGGCCCTGCACACCGTGCTGTCCGAGGCGCTGCCGAAGCGGCTGGCGCAGACCATCGCGGAGGCCGAGGGCGCGGCCGGCAACCTCGCCGACCTGTCCGACAAGGTGCTGCGCCGGGTGGCGGATGCGGTGAATGGCTGGCGGGTGCGGCCGGCCGGGTCCGAAGGCTACCGCACCGCCGAGGTGACGCTGGGCGGCGTCGACACCGCCGGCCTCGACTCCCGGACCATGGAGGCGAAGGCGGTGCCGGGCCTCTACTTCATCGGCGAGGTGGTGGACGTCACCGGCTGGCTCGGCGGCTACAACTTCCAATGGGCTTGGTCCTCCGGCTGGTGCGCCGGGCAGGCTGTCTGATCACGCGCCCGGCGCGGCCGTCGCGAAATCGCCGCGCATCGGCTGCCAGATGGTGACGCCACGCTCCTGCCGCAGCACGTCCGGCAGTGCCGCGACATAGGCCTGGCGGTAGGCGCGGGGGATCTGCACCTGCACCAACTCGTCGCGATCGGCCCAGGTCTCGTACAGCATGAACAGCGTCGGGTCATCCGGCGACCGGTGCAGCACGGCGTTGATGAAGCTCGGCTCGTGCCGCATCGCGTCCAGCACCGGCGTCAGCAGCGCCAGGAACTCGGCCTCGCGGCCCGGCTTCACATGCAGGGTGACGACGATCGCGACGGCCGTGCCGCCGGGCGGTGTGACGGTGGACAGCAGCATCGGGGCCTCCTGTGGCAGCGGCCGGCAGGATGCGGGCGCTGCCGTCCTGCGGTCCATGACCTCGGAGGTCATGGACTCACATCCGGAAGATCCGCTTGCCGTCGCCCGGGCGGGCCCAGCTCTCGGCGATGGCCCGGCCGGCATCCTCGAGCGGATGGACACCTCCGAGCGGCACCCGGATCTCCGGCCGGGCGAAGACCTCGATCATCTCGCCCAGCATCGCCGCATCCTCCGGCGCCGGCGGGCCGAAGAAGTAGCGGTAGATGCTGGGCCGGATCGTGACGCCGTTCAGCAGCAGGTCGAAATTGTGCAGCGTGAAGCTCTCCTCGCTCATGCCGCCGTTGATCACCACCCGGCCGCCGAAGGCCAGGCTGCGGATCAGCGTGCCGGTCGCCGGCCCGCCGACATTGTCGACCACGCCATGCAGCCCGGCGCCGCCGGTGATCGCCATCACCTCGGCCCGCAGGTCCTGGCGGGACAGGTCGATCACCGCCTCGGCGCCGAGTTCGCGCAGGTCGAGCTCCGGATGCGTGCGGCGGACGATCGCGATCGGACGGATGCCGCGCCGCCGGGCGAATTGCAGCACCAGGGTCGAGATCGTGGAGTAGCCGGCCGTCACCGCCAGCCACTGGCCAGGCTCGACGCCGGACTCGGCCACCAGGTCCCAGGCGGTGATCGGGTTCATCAGCTGCCCGGCCTTCTCCGCCGGCATGCCGGGCGGCAGCGGGATCAGGTACTCGGCCGGCACCGCCGCGTATTCCGCCCAGGTCTTCTCATGGCTGAAGGCCACCAGCGTGCCCGGCGGCAGCGCCACGCCCGTGCCCGCCCGCTCGATCACTCCGGCGCCATGGTTGCCGGCGATCTGTCGGGGGAATTTCGGCTTCTTCGGCTCGGGATACAGGTTCTGGACGAACAGGAAGTCGCCCGGGTTGATCGAGGCCGCGACCATCCGCACCAGCGCCTCGCCCGGTCCGATTTCCGGCACCGGCACATCAGCCACATACAGCACCTCGGCCGGCAGGCCGATCCGGTCGAACACCACCGCTTTCATCCGATCCTCCGTCATTCGCCGTCGATGAAGTCGCGCAGCAGCGCGACGGTCTGGTCCGGCGCCTCCTCCATCAGCCAGTGGCCGGTGCCGGGGATCACGACGGCGCGCACATCGGTGGCGACCTCGCGCATGAAGACGGCGGGGTAGGGGCCGAAGGCGCGCTCGGCGCCCACCGCCAGCACCGGGATGGTCAGCTTGCGTTCCTCCGCCCCGGCATTCTGCCGCGCGTCCTCGGCGAAGGCGGCGAACTGGGCGAAGGCGGCGCGCATGCCGCCCGGCGCGGCGTATTGCGCGGCGTAGTGCTCGCGGACCTCGTCGCCGATCCGGGCCGGGTCGGCGGCGAAGGCATTCCAGAAATGGTCGAAATAGACGCGCTCGCGCCCGGCGACCAGCCGCTCGGCATCCGGGCCACCGAAGTTCCAGTGCCACAGCGCCGGGATCGCCTTGACCTCCTCCCAGGGGCCGACGCCGGGGATCGGCGCCTCCAGGAAGGCCAGGCGGGTGACCTTGCCGGGATAGCGCGCGGCATAGGCATAGGCGACGATGCCGCCGAGGTCGTGCCCGACCAGCGCGGCACGGTCGAAGCCCAGCGCCTCGACCACGGTGCGGATGTCGGCGGCCTGGGTCGCCTGGTCGTAGCCGCCGGCGGGGCGGGACGACCGGCCGAGACCGCGCAGATCCGGCACGATCACGGTGTGGCGCGGTGCCAGCGCCGCCGCCAGCGGCCCCCACATGTCGCCGCTCTCGGGATGGCCGTGCAGCAGCACGACCGGGTCGCCGGCGCCGCCGACCTGCACGAAGATCTCGGCGCCGGCCGTGGCGATGGTCCGGCTCTGGAAGCCCGCCGGCAGGCCGGGCGGCTCGGCGGCGGCCGGCACCGGCGCGGACAGCGCGGCGGCCAGGATCGCGACGGGGAGTCTGGTCATGGAAGCCTCGGAACAGGGGGCCGCATACCGAGACCCTAGAAGCGCGCCGTCGGCGGTTGAATTGGCGGGATTGACAATCTCTGTGCTAAATCTGCCGGATGACGGTCAAACCGATCCATGTGGCGATCTGGCTGCCCGCCCGCTTCTACTCGGCCGTGGCGGCGACGCTGGTCGAGATGCTGGAGCTGGTGAACGCGCTGCGGCGCGAGCCCGCCTTCACCTTCGAATTCGTGGCCCGCACGCCGGTCGCCGCCGCCACCTCCGGCATCGCCTTCCCGGCCCGGCCGCAGCCCTCGGCGCCGGTCGACGTGCTGGTGCTGCTGGCGATGCCGGGGCTGAACGTGCCGGAGATGCTGCGGGCCCTGGCGGAGGAAAGCGGCCACGCCCGGCCGCTGATCGACCAGGCCCGGCAGCAGGGCGCGATCATCGCCGCCCATTGCGGCGCCGCCTATTTCCTGGCCGATGCAGGGCTGCTCGACGGCCGCCGCGCCACCATCTCCTGGTGGCTGAAGGAGGATGCGCTGCGGCGCTTCCCGAAGGTGCGCTGGGATCCGTCGCGCCTGCTGCTGCGCCAGGACCGGATCTACAGCTGCGGCGGCGGCTTCTCCGGGCTCGAGCTGGCCACCGCCCTGCTGCGCGACCTCGGCTTCGCCAAGGAAGAGCGGATCGTGCGCAAGCTGCTGGTGCTGCCGCCGGCGCGCCGGTCGCAGACGCCCTACGAGTTCCCGCTCGACGAGGTCGCGCCGCAGCCGTTCCGGGACCGCCTGCTGGAGGTGGCGCGGGCCGATCTCCCGGCTCTCAGCCCCGAAAGCCTTGCGGGGACGCTCGGCCTGTCGCCGCGCACCCTGGCCCGACGCTTCACCGAGGAGCTGCAGACCACGCCGGGCCGCTGGATCCAGGACCGGCGCCTGGATGCCGCGCGCGACCTGCTCGAGCGCAGCGATCTCGGCGTCGCCGAGATCTGCTACCGGGTCGGCTACCAGGACGCGGCGTCGTTCAGCCGCCTGTTCGCCCGCCGCACCGGCCTGCCGCCCGGCGAATACCGCCGCCAGGCCCGCTGAGCCTCAGTCCGCGAACACCCGGTCGCCCTGCTCGTCGATGATCTGCTGCGCCTTGGTCACCGAGAAGGCGGTGGCGTCGTCCTTGCTGCCGTGCTTGTCGGCGCGGATGAAGCGGTGGGTCTTGGTGCCCTCCGGGAAGTCCTTCTCGATCACGCCCGCGGTCTGATACTGGCCGCCGGCGGCAAAGGGCGCGGGGCGGATGCGGAAGCCCTTGTACTCGACCGCCGGCCCGGCCGGGGCCTCGCCGGACGAGGCCTCCTCGCGCTTGCCGCCGCCGAACAGGGATTTGAGGAAGGAGACCATCGTGCCGCCCGCAGCTCAGGAAAGGGAAGGCGCAGCCTAGCCCGGATCGCGCCGCGGATCACGCATTCCGGGCGGTCCGCCGATTGACGCCCTGTCCCGCACCCGCTACAGCCATCCTGCCGTAGCCCGGAGCCATGCGATGAGGACCGACTCCACCGCAACCCGCTGAGCCGCAGCAGCCTGTCCGGTTGTTGCGGCGCTCCGATCACGGCCTTTTCCTGCCGATCCTGATGCGGACCGCCGCCGAATCCCCTTTTCGCGGAGGTCTTCCCATGCCTGCACCCAGGCCATGGCCATATTCCCTGGCGGCGACCCTGCTGCTGCTGTCCCCGTTCGACCTGATCGCCTCGCTCGGCATGGACGTGTACCTGCCGGTGGTGCCGCTGATGCCGGCTGCCCTGGCGGCGACGCCGGCCCTGGTCCAGCTGACCCTCAGCCTCTATCTGCTGCTGCTCGGCTGCGGCCAGCTGCTGTTCGGGCCGCTCTCGGACCGCATCGGCCGGCGGCCGGTGCTGCTCGGCGGCGCGTTCCTGTTCACCCTGGCCTCGGCCGGTCTGGCGCTGACCGCCTCGGCCGGCCTGTTCCTGGCGCTGCGCCTGGTCCAGGCGGCCGGCGCCGCCGCCATGCTGGTCGCCACCTTCGCCACGGTGCGCGACGTCTATGCCACGCGGCGCGAGGGTGCGGTGATCTACAGCCTGCTCGGCTCGATGCTGGCCTTCGTGCCGGCCTTCGGGCCGCTGCTCGGCGCCGGGGTCGACCATGGCTTCGGCTGGCGCGGCATCTTCTGGCTGCTGGCCGGGCTCGGCGCCCTGGCCGGGTTGCACGCGCTGTGGCGCTGGCCGGAGACGCGGCCCGAGGGCGGCGACGGGGTGCGGCTGCGCCATGTCGGCGCCATCCTCGGCAGCGGGCCGTTCTGGACCTATACGCTCGGCTTCAGCGCGGCGATGGGTGCGTTCTTCGTCTACTTCTCGACCGCGCCCGCGGTGCTGATCGGTGGGCTCGGCTTGACCCCGATCGGCTTCAGCCTGGCCTTCGGCACCGCCGCCCTGGTGATGATCGCGACCGCCCGCTTCGCCGGCCGCTTCACCGCGCGCTGGGGCCGGCGCGGTTGCCTGATCCGCGGCATGGCGCTGCTGCTGGCCGGGGCCGGGCTGCTGACGCTGGGACAGGTCGCGGTGGGTCCCTCGCTCCGGGCCTTCCTGGTGCCGGTCTGGGTGCTCTCGGCCGGCATCTCGATTACCTGCGCCGTCACCGCCAACGGAGCGCTGCAGGGCTTCGGCCATGTGGCCGGCACCGCCACGGCGCTCCATGCCTGCCTGGAGGGGCTGATCGTCGGCGCCGTCGGCACGCTGGCGGTGCTGGTGCTGCCGGCCGGCACGGCGCTGGCCGGGTTCTGCGCCCTGGCGGCGCTGGTCGTGATCGGCCTGGCGCTGCGGCTGCCGGCCGAATGAAGGGAAGGGGCGGGCCTTGCGGTCCGCCCCCGCCTCCTCACGCCGCCATCGCCGGGGCCTGGTCGATGAAGCCGGTGATGCCGGACAAGAGGCCGCCGGCGATCTCGCCGAAATCGGTGCCGGCGACCAGCGCCGGCGCGCCCTCCGGCCCCAGCTCCCAGCGGAAGCGCACCCGGCCGCTGTGCTCGTCGACCGGGCCGATCCGGCGGAAGCGGTGGCCGGGGAAGCGCTCCTGCACCGCGGCGATCATGGCGTCGATCCCGGCCCGGCCGTCGCCCCGCATCATCGGGTCGAGATAGGCGGCGTCCTCGGTCCAGGTCGTGTCGATCAAAGCGCGCCGGCGGCCGGCATCGGTCTCGTTCCAGATCGCGATGTAGCGGTCGACCAGGTCGGTGGCGCCACTCGTCACGTCGGTCATCTGGGCTCTCCATCGGTGGTTGCGATGGCCCGATCCTGTCCGGCCTGGGGGACGAAAGCGATTACCTGCCAGGTCATGGATGCGCCGCCGCCCACCGGCTATCGTCGGCGCATGGCCCACACCGCTCCCAGCTTCGGCGACCATCTGCGCGACTGGCGCCGGCGCCGCCGCCTCAGCCAGCTCGACCTCGCCTGCGAGGCCGACATCTCCACCCGCCACCTCTCCTTCATCGAGACCGGGCGGTCGCGGCCGAGCCGGGACATGGTGCTGCACCTGGCCGAGCGGCTGGAGGTGCCGCTGCGCGAGCGCAACACCCTCTTGGTCGCCGCCGGCTTCGCCCCGGCCTATCCGCTGCGGCCGCTGGACGACCCGGCCCTGGCCCTGGCCCGGCGGGCGGTGGAGCGGGTGATCGAGGCGCATGCGCCGAACCCGGCGCTGGCGGTCGACCGGCACTGGCAGCTGGTTGCCGCCAACGCCGCGGTGCCGCTGCTGCTGGACGGGGTGTCGGCGGCGCTGCTGCAGCCGCCGGTCAATGTGCTGCGGCTCGGCCTGCACCCGGACGGGCTGGCGCCGCGGATCGTCAACTATGCCGAGTGGCACGGCCATCTGCTGGAGCGGCTGCAGCGCCAGGTCGAATCGGCCGGCGACCCGGTGCTGGTCGAGCTGCTGGCGGAGCTGCGGGCCTATCCGGCCCCGCCGGCCACGATCGCGACGCTGGCCCCGCCGGAAGAGGCGCATCCCGACGTGGTGGTGCCGTTCCGCCTCGCGACCAAGTCCGGGATTCTCTCTTTCCTGTCGACCACCACCGTGTTCGGTACGCCGGTTGACGTCACCCTGTCGGAGCTGGCGGTGGAATCCTTCTTCCCGGCCGATGCCGCCACCGCCGAGGCGCTGCGCCGGATCGGCGCCGGCAACGCTTCGTAACAAAATTGTTGTCGGCTTGTATTTGACATAATTCCCCTACCGTCGTCACATGGGGCGGAGACTTCCTCAAGGGGAGCCAGCCGATGCGACGGGTGTGGAACTGGGTGCGGCTGCTGGCCGCCGCCATGGGCGACGACGACGGGCATGAGCGCGAGCTGCATGCCGCGCTGCGCAAGGCGAATCGCGCCCCGCACCGCTGCCGCCGGCCGCTTCCCGATCCCGAGGTCTGATCACTCCCCTCCCGGTTCCCTCGTCTCCGCGAACGGTTTCCGCACGCGCTTCCGGGCGATGATCTGATCCAGCGTCGCCGGCCTCAACTCCTGCACATCGACCCCGACATCAAATTGCCGCGTCGCCGGCGTCAGCCGGCCATGCGAATGGCCGTGCAGGTTCACGGACCCGCGGCCGATCTGGTTCCAGGTGCGGAACGCGTAGTGGCACAGGATCAGGTGCCGCCCGTCGACCCGCAGCTCGGCATAGGCCTGCACCGACTCCCAGCCCGGCGCCGCCAGCGTTCCCGGCCCGTCATTGTTGCCGCTGATCAGGTGCTTGCGGCCGTTCAGCCGGCCCAGCAGCGCCGCCACCGCCTCCGGCGGGGGGCCGAGCGCAAAGTCGCCCAGGTGCCAGACCTCGTCCTCCGGCCCCACCGTCTGGTTCCACAGCGCGATCAGCGCCTCGTCATGCTCGGCGACGCTGGCGAAGGGCCGCCGGTCGATCCGCAGCACGCGCGGATCGCCGAAATGAGTGTCGCTGGTGAAGTAGATGGTCATGCCGGCAGTCTCGTCCAAGCTCATCTGGGAATCACACAAATAAAACAATAGCTTCGTCACAATAAATTAACTTTATGAACAAATCCGGACTGTGCTTGATCCCACCCCAATCGAAGACCGGATCTGATGGAGGTGGGGGATGGCGATTCGTTCCGTCGCGGCGGCCCTTTGCGTCGCCGCCGCCCTGCTCGGCGCCCAGCCGGGCCAGGCGCAGGTGGCATCCGATTCTACGCGCCACGACCTGCCGGGCCATGATGGCGACCGGATCGGCGAGCTGCGCCTGATCGGCCTGGCGACGCTGCCGCATGGGCTGGACTTCCAGGGCACCGTCGTCGGCGGCCTGTCCGGCCTGGACTGGGACCCGGTCAACGCCCGATGGACGGCGCTCAGCGACGACCGCTCGGCCACCGGCCCGGCGCGCTTCTACACCCTCGCCATCGACTACGACGCGCAGGCCGTGCGCGGCATCCGAGTCACCGGCGTGACGCCGCTGCGTGACAAGGCCGGGCAGACCTACGCCCCGGGCGCGGTCGACCCCGAATCGATCCGGCGCGACCCGCTGCGCGGCATCCTGTACTGGAGCAGCGAGGGCGACATCTCGGCCGGGATCGACCCGTCGATCAACGTCGCCTCGCCGGGCGGCACTCTCCGCCGCAGCATGGACCTGCCGCAGCGCTTCAAGGTGTCGAGCGACGGCAAGAGCGGCCCGCGCAACAACCTGGTGTTCGAGGGGCTGGCGCTCTCGCGCGACGGCCGGACGCTGTTCGCCTCGATGGAAGCCCCGCTGATCCAGGACGCCGACATCCCGCCGACGCCCGCGCCCGGCCCGGTCCGGATCACCGCCTTCGACACCCTGACGGGCAGGGCCGGGGCGGAATATGTCTATGTCACCGACCCGCTGCCGGCGGGCGGCAGCGGCAGCTTCGGGGTGTCGGAGATCCTGTCCGGGCCCGGCTTCGGCCGCGACCTCCTGGTCCTCGAGCGCACCTTCATCGCCGGGGTCGGCAACAAGCTCCGGCTCTATGTCGCCGACCGGGCCGGCGCGACCGACGTCTCCCGGATCGACTCCCTGGCCGGCAGCCGCTGGCGGCCGATGCGCAAGACGCTGCTGCTCGACTTCGACACGCTCAGCGGCGTCCGTCTCGACAATTTCGAGGCGATGGGCTGGGGCCCGCGGCTGCGCAACGGCAACCCGACTCTGGTGGTGATGTCCGACGACAATTTCAGCGCGACGCAGATCACCGAGGCCCTGGTGTTCGAGCTGCGCCGGCCGAGATGGGGGAACTGACCGCAGCGAGCCCGAAGCCCATTGACGGGGACGGCGTCGTCCCCGATCCTTTCGCCATGAACGCCATCCTCAACAGCTCGCTGCACATGCGACGCCGGGTCCGTCCGGCGGCGGGCGTGCTGCGCGTTGAAGGGGTGTCTTCGAGGGCCTAGGCCCGGATCGTCACCCCCCTCGCGTTCACCAGCCCGCCGCGGATTTCCCGGCGGGTTTTTTGTTGCCTCCCCACCGCTCACGAAAGGAATTGGGTCATGAACCCGCCCGCTCCCGGCAGGGTGTCGTATCTCCGGCTTGTGCCACCGGTCCAGATCGAGGCACCGATGCGTCCGGTCCGCCTCGGCCTGTGGCTGCACCTCTCGATCCTGGTCGAGACGATGCGCCGCCGCCGGAGCCGCACCCTGTCGGTGGAGCGGCTGACCAACCATGAGCGCCGCGATGTCGGACTGGAGCCGCATTGCCCGGCGCCGCATCCGCGCGACCTGATCCTGTGGATGTAAGGCCGGGGACGCTCAGCCCGGCGGCAGGGCCGGCTCGGCGTCCGACCGGACGCCTTCCACCCGGGTGATCCGCCAAGCCAGCACCAGGGCTAACGCCAGAAGCGCCGCCGCCAGCCCGTAGGGCAGGCCGGGCGAATCCAGGCCTGCCCTTGGTGCGATGCCGAACGCGAAGCTCTGGGTGAACAGCACCGGGCCGATCATGCCGGTGATGCCGCGCAGCCCCGCCAGCGCCCCCTGCAGCCGCCCCTGCTCGTCCGCCCCGACCTGGCGCGACATCAGCGCCTGCAGCGCCGGCCCGGTCAGGGCCCATAGCGAGAGCAGCGGGATTGCCGCCAGGAACAGCCAGCCGGTCGGGGCCAGGGCGAACAGGGCGAAGCCGGCAACCCCGAAGACCAGCCCCACGGCCATCGCCCGGCGTTCGCCCAGCCGGGCCACGGCCGGGCCGGTCAGGGCCATCGACACCACGATCGCCCCGGCGCCGGCCGCCGCCAGCGACAGCCCGACCGCCGCATCGTCCCAGCCGAAGCGATGGATGGTGTAGAGCACGTAAATGTTCGGTATGGATTCCTGTGCCAGGAGCATCATGAAGGCCGCGCCAGCGAGGCCGAGCAGTGCCGGGGATGAGCGCAGCAGCGCCATGGCGCCGAGGGGGCTGGCACCGGTCCAGGAGAAGCGGGCGCGCCGCTCCGGCGGCAGCGATTCCGGCAGGACCAGCAGGCCGTAGGCGGCGTTGGCGAGGCTGAGTGCCGCCGCGGCCCAGAACGGCAGCCTGGGATCGATGCCGGCCAGGAGCCCGCCCAACGCCGGTCCGGCGATGAAGCCGAAACCGAAGGCGGCGCCGAGCAGCCCGAACTTGGCGGCACGCTGCTCCGGCGGCGTCACGTCGGCCACGTAGGCGGCGACGGTCGAAGCGCTGGCGGAGGTGATGCCGGAGATCAGTCGCCCGATCAACAGCCAGGTCAGGTTCGGTGCCAGCGCCATCAGCACGTAGTCGAGGCCGAGGCCGAGATTGGACAGGAGGATCACCGGCCGCCGCCCGAACCGGTCGGACAGCGCGCCCAGCACCGGCGAGGCCAGAAACTGCATCGCCGCCCAGGCCAGGCCGAACAGCCCGGTGATCGACGCTGCCCGCTCCATGTCGCCGCCCTCGAAGTCGACGATCAGCTTGGGCAGGACCGGCACCATCACACCGAACGCGAGGGTGTCGAGCAGGATGGTCACGAACACGAAGGCGACCGCGGCGCGGCCCGGTCGGCGCGGAGGCGGGCTGGTCATCTGCATCTAACCACGCCTGCTGCGACCCAGTCGCGGCTCGAGCCGTCGTCGATCGGCCCCATGCGCAAAGCGGGCGACCAATCGCGGACGTGTATGCTCGATTGGCCCAAGGCGGCCAGACAGCCCGTCCACCACTCCCAGAAATATACCGATAAGCTTGGCGAGCTTGGCGTCCTCGAGCAACGCAATGTAAAAGACCTCCCTCAAGGTGAACAAATTCAGCAAGAATATGACTGGATATCGCCTTCCGTGTCGGAATAAAAGTTGAATGCTATTGCGAGCGTTGTAATAGCGCCGGTACCAGGGGTGATTCAGCGTTATCGTCTTGTATGGACCCAGCTTATGGCGACGCAGGTTCCCGATCCGATGAGACAGCGTCAGCGCCGGGGTGACGTACACCGGGACGCCGCAGGCACGCGCCCTGAAACAATATTCGGTGTCAACGCAATCAATAAAGAGCTTCTCGTCGAACGAGCCAATCTTCGCAAAGGCCGCGCGTGAGATCACGCAGCCGGAAGAGATCAGAGTTGCACAACGCTGCATGCCGTCATCTTCGTGAATGTCAAGCTGTCGTACAGCGATGCCATTGGTTTCCAGCACGGGGACATATTCTTGAATGGCTTCTTCGAAAATTCGGGGTCCCACTATGAAGGGCTGTGAAGCCAGCGTCGCGCAAATTTCGCGCATCACTGGAAAGTAGTCCGCCGGCATCACCGAGTCTTGATCGATCAGGGCAACTGCGTCCGCGCCCCGCTCGAACTGACTCGCCAATCCGCGATTGTGGGCTCCGGCGATGCCGTTTCTATTACCTTCATTGATCAAAGTGATGTCATGGTCTTCGAACAATATCGCCAGTCGATTGTCGGGTTGCGGTGTGTTGTCCACGACGACGAGGTCGTCGCAGTGTCTGCGCAACTCGACAGCCCGCGCGATTTGCTCCGCCGTCGGGTGGAATAGCACAACCACTGCTCCAAGCGTCGTCATTTGGTCTCACCGTATTTGAGACGATCTGGCCTATTCCGCCGGCGGCGCGGCCGGCTCGGGTTCATCGCGAGCGCCGACGAAGCGGCCGAAGACGCGGCCGAACAGCCGGTTCAGGTCGTCCAGCACGGTGAACACCGCCGGCACGAACACCAGGCTCAGCACGGTCGAGGTGATCAGCCCGCCGATCACCACCGAGGCCATCGGCGAACGGAAGGCGCCGCCCTCGCCCCAGCCGATGGCCGAGGGCACCATGCCGGCGATCATCGCCAGGGTGGTCATCACCACCGGCCGGGCGCGCTTGCGGCCGGCCTCGATCAGCGCCTCGGTGCGGCCGGCGCCGGCGGCGATCGCCTCGATCGCGAAATCGACCAGCAGGATCGCGTTCTTGGTGACGATGCCCAGCAGCATCAGGATGCCGATCACCACCGGCAGGCTGATCGGGTAGCCGGTCACCAGCAGCGCCAGGAAGGCCCCGCCGATCGACAGCGGTAGCGACACCAGGATGGTGACCGGCTGGGCGATGTCGGCGAACAGCAGCACCAGCACGGCCAGCACCAGCAGCACCCCGGCGCCCATCGCCAGGGTGAAGCCGGAGAACACCTCCTGCATGATCTCGGCGTCGCCGAAGGGCCGGATGCTGACGCCGGGCGGCAGGGCCTGCACCGACGGCAGCGCCAGCACCGCGGTCATCGCCTCGCCCAGCGGCGTCTTGCCGATCAGGTCGCCCTGGATCGCGACGCGGCGCTGGCGGTCGTAGCGGTCGATGGTGGTGGCGCCCTCGCCGAAGCCGATATGGGCGACCGAGGTCAGCGGCACCTTGCCGCCGGTCGCGGTCGGCACCCGCAGCGTCTCGAAGGTGGCCAGCTTGCCGCGGGCGGTCTCCGCGATCTGCACCCGGATCGGCACCTGGCGGTCGCCGGAGGAGAACTTGGCCAAGTTGGCCGAGATGTCGCCCAGCGTCGCGATTCGCACCGTCTCGGCGATCTGCGCCACCGAGACGCCCAGCGCCGCGGCCTCGGCCAGCCGCGGCACGATGCGGATCTCCGGCCGGTCGATCGCCGCGGTGGAGACGACATTGGCCAAGACCGGCACGCGGTCGCGGATCTCGCGCTCGATTGCCAGCGACGCCTGCTCCAGCACCGCCGAATCATTGCCGGAGAGCAGCAGCGTGAACTCCCGCGACCCGCCGCCGGCGCCGAAGCTGAAGCGCAGGTCGGGCTCGACGGCGATCTTCGCCTGCATCGTCCTTTCCCACGCCTTCTGGTCCAGGCTGCGCTCGGCCCGCGGCACCAGCGTCGCGACGATGGTCGCCTCGCGCACCTCGCCGCCGGCGACGTCGAGCGGGTTCACGCCGGTGCTGCCGACCACGGCGTAGACGCTGGTCACCTCCGGCTGGGCGCGCAACAGCGCCGACACCCGGTCGGCCACGGCCTGGGTGTCCTCCAGGGTCGATCCGGGCGGCAGCTCGATCGACAGGGAGGAGCGGGAGATGTCGTTGTTCGGCAGCAGGCCGGTCGGGAACAGGCTGGCCAGCGCGGCGGAGGCGACGAAGATGCCGAGGCCGGCCGCGATGGTGCGGCCGCGGTGCCGGATCGACCAGTCGAGCAGCCGCAGATACCGGCGCATCACCCACCCGTCGCGCGCCTCCTCATGGCCCTTGTCGCGCATCAGATAGGCCGCCATCAGCGGCGTCACCAGCCGCGCCACCAGCAGCGAGAAGGTGACGGCGACGGCGACGGTGATGCCGAACTGCTTGAAGTACTGGCCGGCGATGCCGCCCATGAAGCTGACCGGCAGGAACACCGCGACGATGGTCATGGTGGTGGCGACCACGGCCAGGCCGATCTCGTCCGCCGCCTGGATCGCGGCGCGGTAGGCCGACTTGCCCATGCGCATGTGGCGGACGATGTTCTCGATCTCGACGATGGCGTCGTCGACCAGGATGCCGGTCGCCAGCGTGATCGCCAGCAGGCTGATCGAGTTCAGCGAGAAGCCCAGCGCGTCCATCACCGCGAAGGTCGGCAGCACGGACAGCGGGATGGCGACGGCGGAGATGATCGTCGCCCGGAAATCGCGCAGGAACAGGAACACGACGATGACGGCCAGGATGGCGCCCTCGATCAGCGTCTCCATGGTCATGTCGTAATCGGCGCGGGTGTAGCGCACCAGGTTGTCGATCTCGGTGATCGACAGCTCCGGATGCTCCATCGTCAACTGCTGCAGCCGCAGCGCCGCGGCGTCGCCGACGACGACGTCGGAGAAGCCCTTGGACCGGTACAGGCTGAAGGCGACCACGGGCTTGCCGTCGACCCGGGCGAAGCTGCGCGGCTCGGCCCCGCCATCGGTCACGGTGGCCAGGTCCTGCAGCAGCGCCTGGCGGCCACCGGGCAGGGCGATGCGGCGCTGCGCCAGCTCCTCCACCGTCGCCGCCCCGGCCAGGGTGCGGATCGACTGCTCCTGCACGCCGATGGTGCCGCGGCCGCCGGCCAGGTCGATGTTGCTGGCGCGCAGCTGGTCGTTGACCTCGGACGCGGTGATGCCCAGCGCCGCCAGCCGGTCCGGGCGCAGGTCGACCCGGATTTCGCGGTCGACGCCACCGATGCGCGTGACCTGGGCGATGCCCGGAACGCTCTGCAGCGCCCGCACCACCGTGTCGTCGACGAACCATGACAGCTGCTCGACATTCATCCCCGGGATCGACGCGGCATAGGTCAGGATCGGCAGCCCGGCGACGTCGATGCGCTGGATCACCGGCTCCTCGATGCTCTGCGGCAGGGTGGTGCGGACCTTGGCCACGGCGTCGCGCACGTCGTTCACCGCCCGGTCGGTCGGCGTCTCCAGCACGAACTCGGCCATGACGACGGCGGCGCCGTCGGTCAAGGCGGTGGTGACGTGCTTGACCCCGGTCAGCCCGGCCACGGCGTCCTCGACCGGCCGGGCCACCTGGGTCTCCAGCTCGCTCGGCGCCGCCCCGGCCTGGGCGATGGTGACGGTCACCACCGGCACGTCGATGTTCGGCATCTGGGTGACCGGCAGCGACCGGAAGCTGACCAGGCCGACCACGATCAGCACGGCGAACAGGACCAGCGGCGGGATCGGCTTGCGGATCGACCAGGCCGAGATGTTCAGCGCCATGGTTCAGCCCGCCTTGGCGACCGGCGGCGACACCGGGGCGATGCGGTCGCCGGAGCGCAGGAAGCTGCCGGCGCGCAGCACCACCGCCTCGCCCTCGGCCAGGCCGCGGCGGATCTCGACCCGGCCGTCGCCGACGAAGCCGGTCTCGACCGGCCGGCGCTCGACCACCGCGTCGCGCACCGCCTGGACATAGGCGCCCTCGGCGCTGAAGAACACCGCCGACAGCGGCACGGTCAGCGCGGACCTGCGGCCGGTTTCGATCGCGCCTTGGGCGAAGACGCCGGGGCGCAGCCCGGGCTCGGCTGGCAGGGTGACGGCGACGCGGCCCAGCCGGCTGGTGGCGTCGACCGTCGGGTCGACCAGCCGCACCGTGCCGCGCACCGGCCGGTCGATGCCGGTCAGCTGCAGCTCGACCGACTGGCCGATGACGACGCGCGGCATGCCGGTCTCGGTCACCTCGGCCCGGAACTCGACCTCGCCGTCGCGGATCAGCCGGAACAGCGGCTGGCTCGACAGCCCGACCACGGCGCCGATGCGGGCCTGCCGCTCCGACACCACGCCGGCCACCGGCGCCTTGATCTCGGACCGGGCGATGCGCAGCGCGACATCGTCCCGCTGCGCCTGGGCCAGCGCCTTGTCGGCCATGGCCGAATGCGCCGTCTCCTGGGCCGAGGCGATGCGGGCCTCGGCGACCTTGACCTCGGTCTGCCGCGCCAGCAGCTGCTCGGCCGAGGCGTTGCCGTTGCCGCGCAGCGTCTGCGTCCGCTCCAGCGAGGCCTGGGACTGGATGGCCGAGGCCTGGGCTTCGGCGATCGAGGCCTGGGCCTGCTGGATCGCGGCCTCGGCCTTGGCGATGTTGGCGTCGCTCTGGGCCAGCTGGGTGTCCAGCTGGGCGTGGTCCAGCCGGGCCAGCACCTGGCCGGCGCCGACCCGGTCGCCGACATCGGCATCGATCGCGACGATGCGCAGCCCGTCGACCTCGGCCCCGACCAGCACCTCCTCGCGCGCCATCAGCGTGCCGGTCACGGCCAGGGTCTCGACCACCTCGTGCAGCTCGGCCCGGGCGACGGTGGTCACCGGGGCCGGGGCGGCGGCATCGCCGGACGGCTGTCCGACGCGGTCGGAGGCCAGGATGCGCCAGCCGCCGGCCACCACCGAAAGGCCGATGACCGCCAGAGCCAGGAGGCCGAGGCGGCGGGAACGAAGGATATTCATCACCGGATCTCCCGCTCAGGCCGATTTGCGGCGCTCTTGACGGGGAACCAGATCCTCCAGGATTGCGGCGATTTCCCGGCGGGCGTCGTGGCGCGCGAAATCGGCCTGCAGCGCCTGGGCCCGGCGCCGGTAGCGCGGGTCGGACAGGACGGTGCGGACCGCGTCGCGCAGCTGCTCTGGCCGCGGCTGGCCGGTGCCGAGATTGATCCCGGCTCCGCTCCAGGCCACGCGGGCCGCGATCTCCGGCTTCTCCTCGGTGTCCCCCGCCACCACGATCGGGACGCCGAGGCTGAGGGCGTAGTTGACCGAGCCATAGCCGCCATTGGTGACAAGCACGTCGACCTTGGGCAACAGCCGATCATAGGGCACGAAGCGCTCGGCCCGGGCATTCGCCGGGATCGGCACCGGAATCGCCTCGACCGGCGGGCCGCCGGTGGTGGCGATGACCAGGGCGTCCTCGCCGGCGAGTCCGGTCAGGGTCGGGCCGATCAGCTGGCCGAAATCCTCGTTCGCCAGCGTGCCCTGGGTGGCCAGCACCACCGGCCGGCCGCCGTCCAGCTCGCCCCACCAGCTGGGCGCTTGGAAGGCCTTGGTCGGCGGCGCCAGCAGGGGGCCGACGAAGCGCACCGTTTCCGGCAGGTCGCTGCGCGGATACTCGAAGGATTCGCCGGTCAGCTGCAGATAGAAGTCGGGCAGGATGATGAAGCTGTCGAACATGAATTCCGGCAGCGGCGGGCAGCCGATCGACGCCAGCGTGTCGTTGAACCCCTGCTGCATGCCGGCGCACAGGGTCTGCATGGTCCGGTGCATGGCGATGTTGCGCGCCCGGCCCTCCGGGGTCGAGGAGGGCGGCAGCCCCGAGCCGAAGAAGGCGGTGTCGACGCTGGTGGCGCCCAGCGCGGTGATGCCGAGCGTAACCACCGCCGGCCGGGCCTCACGCGGGCCCAGCAGCATCGGCACGGCGCCGGCGAAGACCGTGTCGCCCAGGATGGCGTCGGCCGGGAAGCCGCTCAGAATCTCCTCCAGCCCGGCCTTCTGGCCCAGCATCGCGTCGCAGACGAAGTGCTTCAGCCCGAACATCATCTTCTCCGGGCCGGGCTGCGCCTTGCGGTAGTCCGGGAAATAGTCGTCGACCTGCCGGTAGTCGAGATCGATCTCGCTGCGGAACGGGACGAAGCGCGCCCCGGTCGCCTCCGCCTTCTCGCGGAATGGGCTGGCGGTGTGCACGACGACCTCGTGGCCGAGGCCGACCAGATGATGCGCGATCCCGAGCAGCGGCGAGACGTGCCCCGGCAGGGCGGTCGCGGCGACGATGAAACGGGCCATATCGGATCGATCCTTACGCCGGGCGGCGCTGGTGCCGCCCGGCCTTGCTGCAGGTCACTCGGCGGCGACGGGGGTCGGCTCGGGTGTCCAGGCTTCGGCCGCCTCGACCGAGTCCCGGATCTTCAGGTTGCGCAGGTAGCGCTCGATCAGGTCCAGCCCGACCGGCGGGATGGTGCCGCCGACCTCCGCCAGCCGCGCATGGGTGGCCTCGAAGGACAGGGACGGCAGGGCGAGCGACGTGTCGTATTCGCCGAAGATCGACAGCACGGTGGCGAGGTCGCGGTCGCGGCTGTCGAGCCGGTTCAACTGCGCCTGCTCCAGCCAGGGCGCCAGCGGCAGCAGCTCGATCTGCAGCCCCAGCCGCTGGAGGATCGGCACCATGTCGCGCAGATGGACGGTGCCCTGGCTGACCAGGTGGTAGACGCCGCCCCAGGGTTTGTCGCTGCGCGCCAGCCGCAGCATCGCGTCGGCGATGTCGTCGGCCGGCGTCATCGGCAGGTGGATGTCGGGGACGGCGCCGAGGCCGGCCGAGGCCCGCACCACCCGCCAGATCATGTCGCGGTCGTTGCAGAGCCCGGAGATGCGGTCGCCGGTGACGGTGCCCAGCCGGTACACCGCCACCGGCAGGCCGCGCGCCTGGGCCTGCCGCACCAGCGTGTCGCCGACCCATTTGCTCTGGCTGTAGCCGCCGACCAGCCCGCGCCAGCTCTCCAGCCCCGATGCCTCGGTGATCAGCACCGGGCCGCTGGCCGGGTCGATCACCGACTGGGTCGAGACGTAGTGCAGGGCCTTCGGCCGGCCGGTCGCGGTCCAGCCGATCAGCGTCCGCACCGCGTCGACATTGGGCCCCTTGAGGGCGGCATAGCCCTGCAGGAAGTCGATCATCGCGCCGCAATGGAAGATGGCGTCGCACTCGTCGCGGATGACGGCGATGCCGTGCTCCTCGAGGCCGAGATCCGGCTCGCCCATGTCGCCCATCAGGATCTCGATGCGGTGCTCGTCCCACAGCTCGGACAGCCCGCGCTCCGCCAGGGTCCGGCGCAGCCGGGTCCGGGCCGCGCCCCGGCTCATCGCCCGCACCAGGCAGACGATGCGGGCGTCGGTGTCGCGCAGCAGCGTGGCGAGGATCTGGCTGCCGACGAAGCCGGTGGCGCCGGTCAGGAACGCTTGGCTGAACTCGACCGGCGGCAGCACTGCCTGCGGCTGGATGCCGTCGTCGAGGCGGGCGTCGGCCGCGAGGTCGAGCGAAGCGGCGGCGAGGCCGTCGCCGAGGGCCTGGTCGACCTTCCCGGCGAGGCCGGCGATGGTCGAGACCTCGAACACCATCGCCAGCGGCAGGTCGACGGCGAAGGTCGCCTTCACCCGGCCGATCAGCTGCGCCACCAGCATGGAATGGCCGCCGAGCTCGAAGAAGTTGTCCTCGACGCCGACCTGCTCCAGCCCGAAGGTCTCGGCCCAGATCGCCGCCAGGGTCGCCTCGGTCGGCGTCCGCGGCGCGACGTAGCCGGCGGAGGATTGCCGCTCCGGCGCCGGCAGCGCCTTGCGGTCCAGCTTGCCGCTCGGGGTCAGCGGCAGGGCGTCCAGCGCGGTGAAGGTGGTCGGCACCATGTAGTCGGGCAGCCGCAGCGCCAGATCGTGCCGCAGCGCCGCCGGCTCCAGCACCGCGCCGGTCTCCAGCACCACATAGGCGGCCAGATACGGGTCGCCCGGCCGGTCCTCGCGGGCGACCACCGCCGCCTGGACCACGGTATCGCTGCGGATCAGCGCCGCCTCGATCTCGCCCAGCTCGATGCGGAAGCCGCGCAGCTTGACCTGGTGGTCGATGCGGCCGAGGAAGTCGAGGGTGCCGTCGGCCCGCCAGCGCACCAGGTCGCCGGTGCGGTACATCCGGCTGCCGGGCGCGCCGTAGGGGTTGGCGACGAAGCGTTCGGCCGTCAGCATCGACCGGTTGATGTAGCCGCGGGCGAGGTTGGCCCCGGCCAGGTACAGCTCGCCATTGACGCCGGCCGGGACCGGCTGCAGCCCGGGGTCGAGCACGTAGAGCTGGGTGTTCCAGATCGGCCGGCCCAGCGGCACCGGCCCGGGCTCGGCGTCGCGGCGGCACTCCCAATAGGTCACGTCGACCGCCGCCTCTGTCGGCCCGTACAGGTTGTGCAGCGGCACCGCCAGCGTCGCGTGGAACTGGGTCTGCAGGTCCTCGGGCAGGGCCTCGCCGCTGCAGAAGACGCGCCGCAGCCCGGTGCAGCCGGCCGCCTCCGGCTCCTGCAGGAAGGCGCGCAGCATCGAGGGGACGAAATGCAGGGTGGTGATCCGCTCGTCGCGGATCAGCCGGGCCAGATAGGCCGGGTCGCGGTGCCCGCCGGGCTGGGCCACCACCAGCGTGGCACCCTGGATCAGCGGCCAGAAGAACTCCCAGACCGAGACGTCGAAGCCGGACGGCGTCTTCTGCAGCACCCGGTCGTCGGCCGTCAGGCCGTATTCGGCCTGCATCCAGCGCAGCCGGTTGACGATGGCGCCATGCGACACGGCAACGCCCTTCGGCCGGCCGGTCGAGCCCGAAGTGTAGATCACATAGGCGGGATGCAGCGGCGTCAGCGTGCCGGCGGCGTCGCCGAGGCCGGACGGGTCGGCCGCGGCCAGCGCGGCCCCCACCTCCGCCGTGTCGAGCACCAGGCGGTCGGCATCGTCCGGCACCACCCAGGCGAAGTCCCTGGTGGTCACCACCGTGACCGGCCGGGCGTCGCCGAGCATGTAGGCGATGCGGTCCAGCGGATAGTCGGGGTCGATCGGCAGATAGGCGGCGCCGGTCTTGAGGATGGCGAGCAGGCCGACGACCAGCTCGACCGACCGCGGCAGCGCCACGGCGACGATCCGCTCCGGCCCGGCGCCGCGCGCGGCCAGCAGCCGGGCCAGGCGGTTGGCGCGGGCGTCGAGCTCGGCATAGCTCAGCTCGTCCCGCTCGAACACCAGCGCGGTCGCGGCCGGCGCCGTCCGGGCCTGGGCGTTGAGCAGCGCGGTCAGCGTGTCCGGCTCGACCGGCCGGTCGGTCCGGTTCCAGTCCACCAGCAGCCGCTGCCGCTCTTCCGGGGCCAGGAGGTCGATCCCGCCGATGGACCGGCCGAGATCGGCGACGACCGAACGGACCAGGCGGAGCAGCCGCTCGCGGTGGCCGGCCAACTCCTCGGCCGTGTACAGCGCCGAATTGGCGTCCAGGTCGATGCACAGGCCCTTGTCGTCGCCGCGGTCGTAGATGAACACGCCGAGATTGTTGGTCGACCCGTTCGACAGGTTCTGCGGCGTCATCGGCAGGCCGCCGAAGCGCAGGTCGTAGTCGAAGGGCTCGATGTTGACCAGCATCGTGAACAGCTGCTGGTTGTTGGGCAGCAGGTTCAGGTCGCGCCGCATGTCCTCGTAGCGGTACTGCTGGTGCCGCAGGCACTGGCGGACCTCGGTGCCGACCTGGCGGATCACGTCCTGCATGGTCAGCGCCGGGTCCATCCGCAGCCGCAGCGGCACGGCGTTGGCCAGCATCGCCGGGGTGCGCCGCATCCGGGCATTGGCCCGTGCGGTGACGGTGAGGCCGACGATCAGGTCCTCGGCCCCGGTCATGCGGTAGAGATAGGTGGTGGTCAGGGCGATCAGGATCTGCGGCAGGCTGGCGCCGATGGACTGCGCCAGGGCGCGCAGGGACGTCACCAGGCCCGGCTCCATGAAGGACCGGTCGCGCAGCAGGTCGCCGGATGCCAGCCGGCGGTGGGACAGCGTGATCGGCGACGGCGTGTCGGCGAAGCGCTCCATCCAGTAGTCGCGGTCACGGCCGAAGCGGTCGGAGCCGCGATAGGCCGCCTCCTCCCCCAGCACCTCGGCCAGCGCGCCGAACGCGGTGGTGTCGCTTGGCGGCCGGCCCTCGACCAGGGCGGTGTACAGCTCCGCGACGCGGCGGGTGCACAGCCCGCCGGACAGGCCGTCCATCAGCAGGTGGTGGCAGCGGTGGTACCAGATGAAGGATTCGTCCGCGATCTTCAGCACGGCGGAGTACCACAGCTCATCGGTCAGCGGGTCGAGCGGCCGGGCGTAGTCCGACTTCATCCACCGGCCGGCGGCGTCCCGCGGGTCCGGCTCGGCGCTGAAATCGATGAAGGGGATGTCGCCTTCATATTCGTGCCGGATCAGCTGCCGCGGGCCTTCGCCGCCCTCGACGAAGCGGATGCGCACCGCCTCGGCCTCCCGCGTCAGCTGCCGCAGCGCCGCCTGCATCAGGCCGGCATCGAGCGGGCCGTGGATCTCGATCGCCTCGGCGAGGTTGAACTCGATCTCGGGCATGAACTTCTGCGCCAGCCACATGCCGGTCTGGGCCGTCGTCAGGGGCAGCGAGGCGCTGCCGAAATCGATGCTGTCCATGGCTCAACTCGCTCGCAGAATATAAAGGGGGGCCGTCCGCAGGCGGTGGTCACCGACCGGCCGGCGATGCCGGCCGCAGATCGGTCCAATGGCTGTCGATGTGGTCCTGGCAGGACGGGCGGGCGGCGTCGCGCAGCACCGCGGTCCAGCCGGACGGGACCGGGATGAAGGCCGGCCACAGCGAATGCTGCCCCTCGTCGTTGACCAGGACGTGGAAGCGGCCTTCCGGATTGTCGAAAACGCTGGTCATATCCAGGCTCCCCGATGCCCACGCCTGGCGGCGCGGCCGGCACAAATTGGCACAAGGACTCGAATTGAAATCTTTCGCGGTCCGGCGGCAGTGCCGCGGCCGGCGCCTTCGGTAATGATCGCGATCCCCACGCCGCCTCGCTCCGCCGGGCCAGTCCAACGCATGACGGACATGCGCGGGACCGGCATCGCAGCTCAATGAGTCCTAACCGCGCGAAGCTTGGTGTGAATCGAAAGCTGTCGGGAGCTGTATAGGTTTACAGGTTTTGCTCAGGCACAAATGATGATGTCATGCATCATCCCTCTGGCAATCGCTTGTGACAGTGTTGCGACACCGAATTTCTGCTTGGCATTCTCGGTATGGAACACCACGGTGCGGCGGCTGATACGCATGATCTCGGCGATGTCCGACGCGCTCTTGCCCTTGGCCGCCCATTGCAGGCAGTCGATCTCCCGCGGCGTCAGCGCCGGCCGCGTCTCGGGCTCGGGCCGCTCATCCTGACGCAGCCGGGCATGCAGATGCAGCGCCACCAGATGCAGCGCGTGCTGATTCTGGTCGATGCAGCGCTGGAAGTCGGGCTCCAGGCCGAACTCGGCCAGGGTCAGGCTGGACGCGCGGCCCTGCCGGTCGTGGATCGGGATGGTCACGCCGCGCCGGATGCCGGCCTCCGCCGCCTCGTCCAGGAACGCCTTCAGCCGCCGCGAGGGCGGCTGCCGCGGCGATTTCAGCGACTCGATCGTCCAGCTGAAGGGCAGCATGGTGCCGACCGCGCGCGCGATCACCGGATCGATCCGGTCGTAGCGGTGCTCGCCGTAGCGTTCGACCCAGTCCGCGGGATAGGTCGTCAGCATCAGCGGCATGTCGTCTTCCCCCGACGGGAAGCTGACATAGGCAAAGTATCTCAGCCCATACCCCCGGACCGTCTGCTCCAACAGCTCCCCCACCCCCAGCCGACCGATGGCCGGGAGGTGTAGGATGAAATTCTGGAAAATTTGATCCATTTGCCCCTCATCCGCATCGTGCTCTCTCGGGGGTTCCCCCTTTCTTGATAATTTTATTGGTTATTATTGAGTTTTTCTGCGCCACGTTAAGTCATGGCGGCTGGGCTCATTGTATTTCTATTCGGCGGATACCGCAAAGAAGATTCGCATAAGACCGTATGGGGTGCCGGCTGCGGCAAGCCGCCGCGGGCCCCCGGCGCGGCCCCGATCCGGCTGCCATCCGCCATCACAGGACGAAATCGCATCCCGTCGGCGGGCGTCTCGATTCGTGGATCTCGATCGGCAGTCAATCTGCATAACATAGCAGGTATACTTGCGAGATCTGAGTGATAGGAATGGTTTCTGTCGGCCGATTTCTGAAAATCGACCGGCCAGCTGCCTGGACGACAGGGCTTCGTCGGATAGATTCTTTCTGCGTTCGAAGAATAATCTCTCCTGATCGAGGTTCGTTTGGCGAAGTCGCGGTCTCGGCGGCGGCAACCAGAAGTCCTTCCTTCACACACAGGAGACGTTCATGAGCGGCATCTTTGATCTGACCGGCCTTCTCGGCAGCCTGCTGCACGATGTCGGCGACGTGGTGGGCGGCGCGGTCGCCGGCGTCGGCAGCACGGTCGGCACGGCGGTGGGCGAGACCGGCGAGATCGTCGGCGGCGTGGTGAGCGAGGTCGGCGCGGTCGTCGGCGACGCGCTGGGCGACGTGGTCGGCGGCGCCACCTCGGCCGTCGGTTCGGTGCTCGAGGGCACGCAGTCGGCCGTCGGCGATGTCGTCGCGGGCGTCGGCGATGCGGTCGGCCACATCGGTGACGGCGTCGGCAACGCGCTGGGCAGCGTGCTCGGCGGCCTGTTCGGCCACCTCGACTTCAACCTCTGAGAGACCGTTTGGAAACGCGCTGGCGTGAGTCGGCTGGCGGTGGTTTCGAGACCCGGCGCGCAGCGGACGTTTGAGTCCGTGAGCACCGGAAGCGCAGAAACCGCCGTCAGACGGCCGCGCCAGTAGCGTTTCCACACGGTCTCTGAGTCGCCAGGCCGGGGCAGGGGCTTTGTCCCGGCTTCTCGGCGGAACGGGCGTGGTCTCCGCCGCTTTGCCGCAGCAGGCCCTGCCGGCTTGGCGGGACCCGGATGGCTGCTTTATGGTCGGACCTTTCCGATCCCAGGTGACCCGATGGACCAGAACGCCGACACCAAACCGGCCATCCCGCCCGAGCTGGCGGAGCTGCGCAGCAGCATCGACAACATCGACGCGGCCCTCGTGCATCTGCTGGCCGAGCGCTTCAAATGCACCCAGAAGGTCGGGCGGCTGAAGGCGACGGTCGGCCTGCCGCCGGCCGATCCGGGCCGCGAGGCGGCGCAGATCGCGCGGCTGCGCCGGCTGGCCGAGGACTCGCATCTCGACCCGGACTTCGCCGAGAAGTTCCTGGCCTTCATCGTCGCCGAGGTGATCCGCCACCACGAAGCCATCCGTGAGGGCACCCGGGACTGAGCCGACCCTTCAATGGCACGTCCCGAACCACCCGACGTCCAGATGCAGATGATCCCGGTGCGCCGCGTTGTAGTCGGGTGACAGCACCACGTCGAAGATCCGGCAGGCGCGGTCGCGCAGGCTGTGCAGGAAGCGCGCCTCGGGCCCGTCGCCGGCCCAGCCCCGGGCCACGGTGATCCGCCGCCCGTCTGCCAGCCGCACCGCGGCGAGGTCGATGGCGTCGGCGGTGGCATGCCGGCTGCGCCGCCCCTCCGCCCGATTGTTGACATTGCGGCAGGCATAGGTGCCGAGATGCTCGACCGCCGCGACCCCCTGGCCGAAGGCCTCCTGCGCCGCCGGCTGCAGCGCGTGCCGCTCGAACAGGGCGAAGGCGACGGCCAGGCGGCAGGAGGCGACGAAGCCGCGGTCGAGGCCGGCGCCGGAGACCGCGACCGCGTTCTCGATCGCGCAGCCCGGCGCGTCCTGCCGGTCGGGCACCGGGCGGGTGCTCAAGCCCGAGGTCGCCAGCACCGCCCGGCACAGATCGGGGTCGGCCTTCACCCGCGCCAGCTTGAGGCCGGTCAGGAGGTTCGGCGGGTCGCGCAGGTCGAGCGGCGCCCAGGGGTTCCAGCGCTCCGGCACGGCGATGTCGCCGCGCCACAGCAGAGCCGCCGCCAGGACGGCCAGCATCAGAACGGACAGGAGCAGGATCCGGCGGCGCATCGTCGTCTATATCGGGCCGGCCCGGCTTGCCGGCCAGACCCGGCCGACCCAGATCACTGAAGCCGGCCACCCGGCCACCGATCCCCGGCCGTCGACCCCCGGGCCGTCTCCAAGGAGCCTTCCATGTCCACCCACCCCGCGATCCGGGCCGGCCGCGTCGCCGTCGTCACCGGCGCCGCCGGCGGCATCGGCCTCGCCGCCGCCAGGCGCTTTGCCTCGATCGGCCTCAAGGTCGTGCTCGCCGACCTGCCTGGCGAGGCGCTCGACCGCGCCGCCGGCGAGGTGGCGGAGCTCGCCGCCGGCGGCGCCCCGGACATCCGCGCCGTGCCGACCGATGTGTCCCGGCACGAGCAGGTCGAGGCGCTGCGCGATGCCGCCCTCTCGGCCTTCGGCGAGGTCGGGGTGCTGATGAACAACGCCGGCATCGGCCAGGGCGGCGGCCCGTGGGAGAATTACGACCGCTGGCGCCGGCTGCTCGACGTCAACCTCTACGGCGTGATCCACGGCGTCCAGGCCTTCGCCCCGGCGATGATCGCGCAGGGCGGCGACGGGCTGATCGTCAACACCGGCTCGAAGCAGGGCATCACCACCCCGCCGGGCGACACCGCCTACAACGTCTCCAAGGCCGGGGTGAAGGCGCTGACCGAGGGGCTGGCGCATGCCCTGCGCGAGACCGAGGGCTGCCGCGTCACCGCGCATCTCCTGATCCCCGGCTACACCTTCACCGGCATCACCGCCCGCGGCGCCACCGAGAAGCCGGCGGCGGCCTGGACCGCGGATCAAGTGGTCGAGTTCATGCTCGACAGCCTCGGCCGCGGCGACTTCTACATCCTCTGCCCCGACAACGACGTCACCCGGGCGACGGACGAGAAGCGCATCCGCTGGGCGGCGGAGGACATCATCCGCAACCGGCCGGCGCTGTCGCGCTGGCATCGCGACCACAAGGACGATTTCGCCGCCTATATGGCGCGGCGGGACTGACCGCGCCCGCCCTCGGGGCTCGGTCCCCGGGGGCGGCGACCGGCCATTCGATCAATCGCATTCCTGGAAATTTTTGCGCTCTTTAGTTGCACGCATAAGTAGGACGAAGGGTTTCGTCTTGCACCCATAGGTAATCGATTCTAAGATTTAAGTCCCAGTCTGGTTCCATGACAGGCATTTCATCGTCCTCCGCATTTTTCATCGGGGACCAGGCTGGGACCTTGCGTTCGCGTTCGGGCCTACCGCCCTCAACCGGACAATCCCGGCCGGTCCAGCGGCACCGGCTTGCTCATGAACACGGTGGTGCCCTCCAGGAACAGCTCCTCCCGCTCCACGGCGAAGCCGGCGCGGGCGTAGAGGTCGACATTCCCGGCGAAGCGCGGATTGGTGTACAGCCGCAGCAGCGGCCGGCCCAGCTCCGCCGCCAGCGCCTCGGCATGGGCCAGCAGGCGCCGGCCGTGGCCGCGGCGCTGGGCATGGGGCGAGACCGCCAGGTTCTTGATCAGCAGGTGATCGCCGCGGTCGATGATCTCGATCAGCGCGACCAGATCGTCGCCCTCGAACAGCAGGTCGATCCGGTGCTCGCGCACGGCCAAGTCGTAATCGGCCGTCATCGGCTTCGGCTCGCGGCCGATCACCGGCACCCATTTGGCATAGGCGGCGCGGGTCAGCGCCCGGACGGCGTCGGCGTCGCCGGCATTGGCCCGGCGAATCCGGGGCTCGGTCGTCGCCTGGTGGGCCTGCGGGTCGAGGGCGGGCTGGCTCATGGTCTGCGTTCCTTCGGGGGGCAGGGCGGCCGGCAAGAAAAAACCCGCCGGTCGGGGACGGCGGGTTGCGGTGGTCGGGATCCGGTTGGGATCAGCCGGGACGGGTCCCGGCGGCTCCCCCGCCTCTCCCGGCGCACCGCAGCGCCGCCGTCGCCGAGGGGCGACGTCGTTTGCTGCTGGTGGTAGCTCGGGCGAAGCGGATCATGACGGGATGATCCCGTCTCAGGCGGTCGCCGTCAACGTCCGTGCTGTTACAGTCCGCCGCGCTGCGACCGAAGCGGCCAGCCGCTCCAGCACCGCGACCGATTCGTCCCAGCCGATGCAGCCGTCGGTGATGCTCTGGCCGTAGACCAGCGGCCGGCCCGGAATCAGCTCCTGCCGGCCGGCGACCAGATGGCTCTCGACCATGACGCCGACGATGCGGTCGTCGCCGGCCTCGACCTGGCGTGCCACGTCCTCGACCACCTGCGGCTGGTTCTCCGGCTTCTTGCTGCTGTTGGCGTGGCTGGCGTCGATCATCACCGTCGGCCGCAGCCCGGCCCGGGCCAGCTCGGCACAGGCGGCCTCGACGTTGGCGGCGTCGTAGTTCGGCGCCTTGCCGCCGCGCAGGATGATGTGCGCGTCGTCGTTGCCGGCGGTCGAGGCGATGGCCGACCGGCCGCTTTTCGTCACCGCCATGAAATGATGCGGCTGCGACGACGAGGAGACGGCGTCGACCGCGATCTTCACATTGCCGTCGGTGCCGTTCTTGAAGCCGACCGGGCAGGACAGGCCGGACGCCATCTCGCGATGGATCTGGCTCTCGGTGGTGCGGGCGCCGATCGCGCCCCAGCCGACCAGGTCGGCGATGTATTGCGGCGTGGTCATGTCCAGGAACTCGCAGGCCGCCGGCAGGCCCAGCCGGTTGACCTCCAGCAGCACGCTGCGCGCCCGCCGCAGCCCCTTGTCGATCTGGAAGCTGCCGTCCAGGTCGGGGTCGTTGATCAGCCCCTTCCAGCCCACCGTGGTGCGCGGCTTCTCGAAATAGACCCGCATGATGATCTCCATCTCGCCGCCCAGGCGCTGGCGCAGCGGCTGCAGCCGGCGGGCATAGTCCAGCGCCGCCGCGGGATCGTGGATCGAGCACGGGCCGATCACCACCGCCAGGCGGTCGTCGGTGCCGTGCAGGATGGCGTGCAGGGCGCGGCGCGCCTCGGTCACGGTGCGGGTGGCCACGGCATCGCGCGGGAACTCCTGCATCACCTCGGCGGGTGTGCTCAGCTCCTTGATCTCGCGGATGCGCAGGTCGTCGGTGGTCTTCAACACGGCTTGGGGCTCCTGGGGTTCACCCCGCCGGCGGCAACAAAAAAGCCGCCAGGGGATCTGGCGGCTCTCGGGTCGGCTGTGGATCGAACTTCAGATCACGCGCACCCTCGCTCCGCCGCTGGCAGCGGGAAGCTAAAGTACCAAAAATAGGTCGCGCGGACGGAGTTCATGTTCTGCATATAAGCCGGGACCGGGGCTTTGTCACGGCCGTTCTTTCGCGAATCGCCGGATCGGGCAGCCACGGCGTTCGGAATGTTGCGACCATGGTGCCGGGCCGGAACCGCAAGGGCGCCCGCGGGTTTTTCCGGGGCGCCGCTCGGAAGGGCTTGAGCCCGGCCGTCCGGCACGTCAGAACGGCATGTGCCGTCGCGACCTGGAAGCGGAGCCCCGTCGATGAAACCCGTCCGAGCCCTTCTGCCCATCCTCGCCGCCATCCTGCTGTCGTCCACGGCCATGGCGCAAACGACCCAGCGCTATGCCCCCTGGCAGCCGGCGCAGCAGGATCAGACCAAGGCGCTGCTCGACGACCTGTCGCGGATGATCAGCCAGGCCGAACGGGACAAGGCAGCCAGCCCGGACTTCATCGCCGACCTGAAGGGGCTGGCGGAGCGCTACTCCGCCACCATCGCCCCGCCGGCCTCCACCGCGCCGGTCCCGGCCCAGCCGCCGGCGGCCCCGGCGCAGCCGCCGGCCGCGGCGCCCGTTCCGGCTCCGGCCCCCGCGCCGGCGCAGCCGGCCTCGCTCGCCGGCACCCGCGTGTTCAGCGACGATTTCAGCGACGGCAACTTCACCGCCAACCCGGCCTGGACCTCGCTGCAGGGCACCTGGACCGTCGACAAGAGCGGGCTGCACAGCGACACCAAGGCGGCCAACGGGCAGCAGGGCGGCGTCGCGGCGATCTCGCTGCAGCAGACGCTGAAGAACAATTTCGGGCTCGAATTCGAGCTGACCGACGTCGCCAACCAGGGCCAGTTCGAGATCCGGGTCTTTCAGGGCGCGTCCAAGGATTCCGGCTACCGGCTGGTCTATCTGCCGGCCAACAGCCCGGTCTTCGCGCTCTACCGCGCCGGCCGCTCGGGCATCACCCAGGTGGCGCAGACCAGCAACACCGCGCCGCTGCGCCGCGGCGACCGCACCCGCATCACCTGGACCCGCGATGCCGCCGGCCGGATGGTGGTCGCGCTCGACGGCAAGACCATCATCGAGGCCAGCGACAACGGGTTCCGCGACGGCTGGAACGGCGTGATGCTGGTGAATTTCGGCGGCGACTTCGCCCTGCGCTCGACCCAGGGCGTGAACTGACCGGGGGTCGGCTCAAGCCTTCTCCGGAACCGCCTCCATCGCTCCACCACCCTCGGCCCAGTCCTTGAAGGCGCCGAGGTTGCGGACGTCGGTGTAGCCGAGGTCCTGCAGCGCCTTGCCGGCCAGGGCCGAGCGGCCGCCGGAGGCGCAATACAGGATCACCGTGCGGTCGCGGCGGAAGGCCGGGTCGTGGTAGGGCGACTCCGGATCGGCGCGGAACTCCAGCATGCCGCGGGAGACATGCGCGGCGCCCGCGATCTTGCCGGCCTTCAGCTCCGGCGCGTCGCGCACGTCGACCACCAGGGCGCCGCCCTGGATCAGCGCCGCCGCCTCGTCGCGGCTGACTCGCGGCACCGCGGAATTGGCGGCGGCCAGCAGTTCCTTGACCGATGTCGTCATGAACGTCTCCTGACGCTAAGAGGGTTTGCGCCCGACGGCGAGCGCGATGGCGAAGCCGTCCGGGTCGATGAAGGCGGCCTCGGGCCCGGCGCCGGTGGCGTCGAAGAACCGGGCCATGAAGCAGCGTAGCGCCGCGCACAGCGCGATGTCGGCGATCTGCACGTCGCGGAAGCCGACCGCCCGCAGCGCGCCGATGTCCCGCTCGGTGATGCGCGAGGCGTCGCGGGCCACGGCCTCGGCATAGGCCAGCATCGCGGTGTCGCGCTCGCACAGCCCGGCGGTGCGGAAATCGGCCTGCACCGCCAACACCTTGTCGCGCGATCCCAGATCGTCCAGCAGCATCTTGCCGTACACCACCGAGCAGTAGCTCGACGGCACCTGCTTCGCGGCGATGAAGGTGATCAGCCGCCAGTCGCGCGGCGACAGCGAGAAGTTGGCCTTCACCTGGGCGTAGAACGCCTCCCAGGCCGGCAGCAAATCGGGCCGGGCGGTCCAGCAGGCCGTGGCCGACATGACGAAGCCGAGCCGCGCCCGGTCCGCCGCATAGGAGTCCGCGACCTTGCCGGTCGCGTCCTCTTCCCTGATCGTCTCCAGAAACATCCTGACACTCTCCCCCAACCCGGCGGCCGCCGTGGCGGACCCGGGTCATCTCCGGTCAGGATCGGGAGCGGGGAAGGGGCCGTCAATCTCCCGAATGGGAGGTGACAGGCGCGCCGGATTGTGGATGGGGCTCAGTCTTCCGCCAGCGCCGTGACAACGTCCGGGGCGATCAACGTCCCGATCGGCTCGCCGCGGCAGATCCGCTGCATCGCGCCCGCCCGGTCGAAGGCGAAGACATGCAGCGGCAGCCCGTGGTCGCGGGCCAGGAGGATCGCCGACTGGTCCATCACCTTCAGCTCCTGCGCGATCGCGTCGGTGAAGGCCAGGCTGGCGTATTTGCGCGCGGTGGGGTCGGTGCGCGGATCGGCGGTGAACACGCCGTCGACCCCGTCCTTGGCCGCCAGCACCGCGTCGCAGCGCAGCTCGATCGCCCGCTGCACCGCCGGGTAGTCGGTGGTGACATAGGGTTGGCCATTGCCGCCGGCCAGCACGACGATGGCGCCCTTGGCCAGATGCCGGTCGGCGCGCAGCCGGATATAGGGCTCGGCCATCGACGGGATCGGCACCGCGCTCATCACCCGCACCTCGGCGGACCGCGCGGTCAGCGCCGCGCGCAGCATCACCGCGTTGATCACGGTGCCCAGCATGCCGATGTTGTCGGCCTCCGCCCGCTCGATGTGCCAGGCGTCGGAGACGCGGCCGCGGAACACGTTGCCGCCGCCGATCACCACCGCGATCTCGATGCCCAGCGCATGCACCGCCAGGATCTCGCCGACGATGTGGTCGATCGCGCCGGCGCCGAAGATCGACCCGTCCGCGCCGGCCATGGCGCCACCGCTCAGCTTCAGCAGCAGCCGCTTCTGTGCCATCGTGCCCTCCGCTCGTCTCGCTGGGCACCGCTGTCGCCGGCACCGCCGCAGGATGCCCGATTTCGGGTGTGCGCGGAACCCGGCCGCGCTAAAGATTTCGCCGACCCTCCCGACGGAACGAAACCCATGGATTTCACGGCCCTGGACGATCGCCCCTATCCGGTGCTCGCCGATGCGACGATCCCGGAGCTGCCGGCCCATTACCGCGGCAAGGTGCGCGACAATTACGACCTGCCGGACGGGCGGCGGATCATCATCGCCAGCGACCGGATCAGCGCCTTCGACCGGATCCTCGCGGCCATCCCGCTGAAGGGCCAGGTGCTGACCCAGACCGCGCGCTTCTGGTTCGAGCAGACGCGCGACATCTGCCCGAACCACGTGCTCGAGTATCCCGACCCGAACGTCGTGGTCGGCCGCCGGCTCGACATCCTGCCGGTCGAGATCGTGGTCCGCGACTACCTGGCTGGCACCACCGGCACCTCGGTCCTGACCCTGTACAAGACCGGCCAGCGCGAAATGTATGGCATCCGCCTGCCCGACGGGCTGCGCGACAACCAGAAGCTGCCGCGGCCGATCATCACCCCGACCAGCAAGGCCTTCGACGGCGGCCATGACGAGCCGCTGACGCCGGACCAGATCGTCTCCCAGGGCCTGCTCACCGCGGCGCAGTGGTCGCAGCTCAGCGACTACGCTTTCGCCCTGTTCGCCCGCGGGCAGGAGATCGCGGCGAAGCACGGGCTGATCCTGGTCGACACCAAATACGAGTTCGGCACCGATGCCGAGGGCCGCATCGTCCTGGCCGACGAGATCCACACCCCGGACAGCAGCCGCTACTGGCTCGCGGACAGCTATCAGGACCGCTTCGCCAGCGGCGAGCGGCCGGACAGCTTCGACAAGGATTTCGTGCGCAGCTGGGTGGCGGCGCGTTGCGATCCGTACAAGGACCCGATCCCGGAGATCCCGGCCGAGGTGATTCGCGCCACCGCCCAGGTCTATGTCCGCGCTTACGAGACCATCACCGGCCGCCGCTTCGAACTGCCCGCGACCGACCGCCCGGTGCTGGACCGGATCCGGGAGAATCTGGCCAAGTACTTCTGAGGCCGGCGCCCGCCCCCTCACCCGAAATCGCTATGCGATTTCGACCTCTCCCCAAGGAGAGGTAAACAATCCCTCTCCTCGGGGAGAGGGAGGGGCCCGCCGCTTGCGGCGGGAGGGTGAGGGGGCTGGCGCGGTGTCGAGCCCTTAGGGAGCAATCCTTTCCGCCGCCACTGTCCGCCCGTCGATCGTGCCGGTGATGCGGGCGACGGCGTCGGTGTCGCGGTCGTTCCAGGCCAAGGCCAGCGTGCCCGTCGCCGCGCCGGCCAGCGTCAGCTCGGCGGTGACGTCGCCGGTCGACTGGTCCCAGCGGATCGTGCCGGACACGGCGAGGTCCTCGGCCCAGCGGGCCTGGTCGAGGGTGAAGGCGAAGCCGGCGTCGAAGGCCTCGAAGGTGAAGGTGCCGCCGCGCAGCCCGACGCCGCTGCCGCCGCTGTTGACGAAGTAGCGTGCCAGCACGTCGCCCGCCGTCTCCGCCGCCGCCGCGGCCAGGCGCAGATCGGCCTCGGTTCCGGCGTTGCCGGCCGTGGCCACGGCCGGAGCGACATCGGCCGCCTTGACCGCGAAGGCCGGCACGGTGCGGATCGGCCGGATCCGCTGGGTGCAGGAGGTGTCGCCGGCATCGCCGCCCGAGCGCACGAAGTTCAGCACGATCGGCGCGACGCAGCCGGTGGCGTCGGCGCCCTTCGGCGGCACGAAGATCGCCTGGTCGGTGATCGCGGTGATGTGGGTCAGGTTGCGCACCGGCACATAGGTCGCATCCGGGAACAGCCGCGCCGTCTCCAGCCCCTCGATCGGCGAGGTGACGCTGTCGATGTCGCCCGACAGCACCAGGGTCGGCACGTTCGGGAACGGCGCCTTCGGGTCGGCCGCTGTGCCCGGGACCACGCCCTTCGGCGGCGCTGGCCAGTCCAGGCACAGGTCGCGCCGCTCCCATTTGTGCGGCGAGGTGTCGACCTCGGCGATGGTGAAGGGGGCGTAGACGTCACGCTCGATCGCCTGCTTCTGGGCCGTGGCGCGCACCAGCTGGCGCCGCCGCTCGGACCGCGACGCGTCGGCGCGGAACAGCTGCGGATAGTCGCTGCAGACTACGGCGACATAAAGCGCGGTGGAAAAGGCGGCCGGATCGCTGCCCGGCGTGTTCCAGGACGCCGCCTCGGCCATCAGCCGGTGCAGCGGCGCCGGGTCCTGGGCGTCCAGATAGGCGCGGGCCGCGGCGTCCAGGTCGCGATAGAAGGTCGGGCTGCCGCCGGCGCTGTTCATGGTCAGGAACAGGGTCGGGGCGTCGACCGCGATGCCGACGGTGTTGCCGTCGCCGTCCGGCGCCTCGGCCTTGCCCGGCTTGGCCCGCAGCGCCGCCACCAGCCGCTCGATCCGGTCGAGCGAGCGGCCGCCGAGGGCGCGGCAGCTGGGCGAGCGCCGGCAGGCCAGTTCGAAGCCGTCGCGCGCCGTGGCCCATTCGGTCTCGAACCAGGGCGACAGGCCGATGGTCGGATAGGCGCTGTCCAGCACGATGGTGCGCAGCCGGTCCGGATGGCGCTGGGCGAACACCTGGCCGAACCAGGTGCCGTAGCTGTCGCCGTAATAGTCGACCTCGCCGATCTGCAGCGCGTCCAGCACCGCCGCCACGTCGTCGGCGGCAGGGGCGGTGCCATACATCCAGGCGGCCGGGCCCAGCTGCCTGGCGCAGGCGGCCAGGGCAGCGGGCACGAACTCGCCGGCCTCCTGCAGCGCCTGGCACTGGATCGGGTCGGACAGGCCGGTGCCGCGCTTGTCGACCAGCAGCACGTCGCGCCGGCCGCGCAGCGGCTCGAACAGCCGCAGATAGCCCTCGCGCGTGCCGGTCGAGGAATAGCCGGGTCCGCCCTCCTGGGCCAGGACCACGCCCTCGGCCGGCTGGCCGGCGTCGCGGTGCGGGTAGAACTCGAAGCCGATCGCCACCGTGCCGGGCAGTGTGCCGGCGGAGTCCAGGGGCCGGCTGATCTGGCCGCAGAAGCCGCCGAAATCGGGCTGGCAGGCGGTCAGGGTGACGCCGCCGACCTGGATCGTCGCGGCCGGGGTTTCGGCAGGGACGGGGGCCGGCGCAGGGGCCTGCTCCTGGGCCGCGGCGCCGCCGCCGGCCAGCAGGGCGGCGGCGAGCCACAGCCGCGCCCCGGCGATCCTGATCCGCTGCATGGCCTCCCCCTTCGTTGTTGATGCCGGCGGCGGCCCCCGGCCGCTCGCGGCTACAAAGTTCTATGCCGGGCGCGCGACCCGCGCTCGATCGCCGACGCCACCAGCCGGTCGACCTCGAACTTGTCGCGCATCAGCTCCAGCAGGCGCAGCTCGGGCTGGCTGGCCGTGCCGTCCGCCGCGATCGAATCGCAGGCGATGGCATAGGCGGTCTCGCGCAGATGGTCCGGCAGCGTCTCGGCGATGATGTCGAGGGCGCGGTCGATGCCGTCATCCTGCTGCAGCAGGTCGATGCAGTCGCGGGTCAGGTCGGGGATGCGGTCGATGTCGAAGTCGCGGAACACCGGCAGGAAGCGCACCATCTCCGACAGCGTCTCGACCTCCGCATCGGTCATGTTCGTGTCGGCCACGGAGGCGAGCACCATGGTGTAGATCAGGGCGCCGTGGGCGTCGGTCGTCATGGCAGTCTCCGCTGGCCTGCGAGTCGCGGGAAGGATCGTCCCGGATATGGCGCGGAACCCCGCGGGGCGTCAAGGCGAGGGGCCGGTTCCGGCGGGCACGGCCGCCCGGAACGATGTTTTGCAACCCAGCCTTCCCCCGCCGCGCTTCCCCGTCCCGGCCCGGCGTGGCATGAGGGGCTCCATGCAGGCGGTGATCGACGTGGCGTTGCCGGTCTTCGGCGTGATCTTCCTCGGCACCTTTGCCGGGCGCATCCGGCTGCTCGGCCGGGCCCAGTCGGAGGCGTTGAACGGCTTCGTCTACTGGATCGCGCTGCCGGCGCTGCTGTTCCTGGCCATGGCCCGCACCCCGGTGGCCGGCATCCTCAACCTCAACTTCATCGGCGCCTTCCTCGGCGGCGTCCTGGCGGTGTGGCTGCTCGGCTCGGTGCTCGGCGCCCTGATCCACCGCGCCGATGCCGGCGAGGCGACGATGCAGGGCATGAATGCCGGCTTCTCCAACACCGGCTACATGGGCATCCCGCTGTTCGCCGCCGCCTTCGGCCCGGCCCGCGGCCTGCCGCCGGCCTCGCTGGCCACCGTGATCATGAGCGTCGCCTGCGTCGGCCTCGCCGTGGTCGCGCTCGAGCTGACCGGCAGCCGCGGCCGCGGCATCCTGGCGGCGCTGCGCGACGTGGCGCTGGCGCTGTTGAAGAACCCGCTGGTGGTGGCGCCGGTGCTCGGCGTGCTGTGGTCCTGGTCCGGCCTTGCCGTGCCGACCCCGCTGGCGACGCTGCTGTCGCTGCTCGGCGCCGCCGCCAGCCCCTGCGCCCTGTTCGCCATCGGCCTGTTCATGGCCAGCCAGACGCTGCGCGGCGGCCTCCGCGAGGTCGGCTGGATCTCGGTGCTCAAGCTGGTGTGGCAGCCGCTGATCACCTGGGGCCTGGCCGCGACCATCTTCCCGATGGACCCGTTCTGGACCGCCAGCGCCGTGATCCTGGCGGCGCTGCCGACCGGGGCGCTGACCTTCGTCGTCGCCCAGCGCTACGGCGTCTATGTCGAGCGCACCTCGGCGGTGATCCTGGTTTCGACCGTGGTCTCGGTGCTGACCCTGTCGCTGCTGCTGGCGGTCTACGCGCCGCAATTCCCGGCCGGCTGACGCCCGCGCGGAAACAAACAAAATTTGCCTCAAACGGCCAAAATTTGCCTCAAACGGAGTGTGCCGGATCGCGAAACCTGATGTTACTCTTCGGGAAACAGCCGAAGCCGGGAGGACTCCAGGATGCGTGACGAAGGCCCGATCCGCCAGCTCCCCAAGCGCACCATCGCCCTGGTCCTGGCCGGCGGAAGGGGCAGCCGCCTCAAACAGCTGACCGACCGAAGGGCGAAGCCCGCGGTCTATTTCGGCGGCAAGTTCCGGATCATCGACTTCGCCCTGTCGAACTGCATCAACTCCGGCATCCGCCGCATCTATGTGCTGACCCAGTACAAGTCGCACAGCCTGCTGCGCCATCTGCAGCGCGGCTGGGGCTACCTGCGCGCCGAGATGCATGAGTTCGTCGACCTGCTGCCGGCGCAGCAGCGGGTCGACGAGGCGATGTGGTACCGCGGCACCGCCGACGCGGTCTGGCAGAACCTCGACATCTTCGAGGCCGAGGGCCCGGACCATGTGCTGATCCTGGCCGGCGACCACGTCTACAAGATGGACTATGCGGCGATGATCGAGGATCACGTCCGCAGCGGCGCCGACATCACCGTCGGCTGCGTCGAGGTGCCGCGCATGGAGGCGACGGCCTTCGGCGTGATGCATGTCAACGACCAGTGGCGCGTCACCAGCTTCCTGGAGAAGCCGGCCGACCCGCCGCCGATGCCCGGCCGCCCCGACATCGCCCTGGCCAGCATGGGCATCTACGTCTTCAGCATGCGCTTCCTGGCCGAGCAGTTGCGCCGCGACGCCGCCGACCCGACCTCGGAGCATGATTTCGGCAAGAACATCGTGCCGTTCCTGGTCGAGAGCGGCCATGTCCGCGCCCACCGCTTCTCCGAAAGCGCGATCCCGAACCCGAGCTACGTCGAGCCCTACTGGCGCGACGTCGGCACCATCGACGCCTATTGGGAAGCCAATATGGACCTGACGACGGTGACCCCGGCGCTGGACCTCTACGACCGCGACTGGCCGATCCACACCTATCAGGAGCAGCTGCCGCCGGCGAAGTTCGTGTTCGAGGACGGGGCCCGGGTCGGCAAGGCGGTGAACAGCACCGTCTCCGGCGGCTGCATCGTCTCCGGCTCCACCGTCCGGCAGTCGGTGCTGTTCTCCAAGGTGCGGGTCAACTCCTTCGCCCGGCTGCACGAGGCGGTGGTGCTGCCGGAATGCGACATCGGCCGCCACGCCCGGCTGAACCGGGTGGTGCTGGACCATGGCGTCCAGATCCCGGAGGGGCTGGTGGTCGGCGAGGACCCGGAGCTCGACGCCAAGCGCTTTTACCGCACCGAGACCGGCATCGTCCTGATCACCCAGCCGATGATCGACGCGCTGGACTGAGGGGGCACGAAGCGCGCAGCCGCGTATCGGCTGTGACGTCCGAACATATGGCCTCTCCTGCCTGTGAGACCGTATTGTTTGTCTTGGTCAGGACATGCCTTCCATCCTCCCCCTCCCCTTGCGGGAGGGGGTAGGGGGAGGGGGCTCTCGATGAGGGGATCGGGCGTGGAGTATCCAGGATTGCTGCCGGGTCCGGCGATCGTTCGACATCGGCCCCGGTGGGGCCAAACCCCTCCCCCTTCCCCCCTCCCGCCAGGGGAGGGGGAGGGTGA
>NZ_JBQJIK010000048.1:0-62865 GCF_052078665.1 Inquilinus sp. CA228
CTACACCCCCAACAGGATGGACAGAGTACTTCCACAACCAACCTGTCTATCATCCTCGGCACACCGTAGGTTGGGTACGCCGCGGCTAACCCAACATCTCGACGACCGGAACCTGTTGGGTTCGCGTGCCGCGAACCCAACCTACTCGAGCTCGATCCCCCGCGTTTCCGGCAGCATCAGCGTGGCGCCGATGTCGAGCACATAGATCACCGCCAGCAGCCCGATCGCCAGGCTGAAGGAGTATTGCGAGGCCAGGGCGCCGACCACCAGCGGGCCGAAGCCGCCGACGCCGCGGCCGAGGTTGAACAGCACGCTCTGCGCCGTCGCCCGCGCCTCGGTCGGGTACAGCTCCGACATCAGCGCGCCGTAGCCGCCGATCATGCCGTTGACGAACAGCCCCATCGCCGCGCCGCCGAGCAGCAGCGCCGTCGGCGAGTCGAGCTGGGCGTAGACCACGACCATGATCGCGGCGCCGGCCTGGAACAGGATGAAGGTCGGGCGCCGGCCGATCCGGTCGGCCAGATGGCCGAAGGCGCCGATGCCGACGCACATGCCGAGGATGGTCACCACGGTCCACAGCGCCGATTTGGTCAGGGAATAGCCCATGGCCGTCGACAGGTAGGTCGGCAGCCAGATCATCAGCCCGTAATAGCCGAAGTTCTGCACCGAGCAGAGGATGAAGACGGCGAAGCTGATCCGGGTGGTGCGGGCATCCTTGACCAGCAGCCGCAGCGCATTGCCCTGGCGTGGCCGGGCGGCGCGATCGAGGAACAGCGCCGGCTCGCCGATGGTGCGGCGGACGACGAAGGACACCACGGCCGGCAGCAGGCCGATCGCGAACATGCCGCGCCAGCCGATCACCGGCAGCAGCAGCGGCGTGGCCAGCGCCGCCGCCAGCACGCCGGCCTGCCAGCCGAGCCCGACATAGGAGGAGGCGCGCGCCCGGTAGCGGGCCGGCCAGGTCTCCGCCACCAGCGCCATGCCGATGCCGAACTCGCCGCCGAGGCCGAGCCCGGCGATGGTGCGGTAGGCCAGCAGGTCCCAATAGCCCTGGGCCAGGGCGCAGAGGCCGGTGAAGACGGCGAAGAGCAGGATGGTCCAGGTCAGCACCCGCACCCGGCCGAGACGGTCGCTGAGCATGCCGAACAGGATGCCGCCGGCCACCGCGCCGATCAGCGTCGCGGTCACCAGCGACCCCGATTCGGCCGGGGTCAGGCTCAGCCCGGCGGCGACGGCCGAGAGCATGAAGCCGAGGATCAGCAAGTCGAACCCGTCCATGGCGTAGCCGACCGTCGAGGCCACCAGCGCCCGCTTTGCCGTCGCATCGGGCCGGTCCGCCGCCGTGCCCCCTGCCGCCATCCCGATTTCGGTCGTCGCCATCGCCATCCCCCGCCTGTTCCCCGAACCGTCCGAGCATTGTTTCAGTTCGATTGCAAGCAAGAGCGGTGCCAGCGACGGCGATCGCGCTAGACTGCGCACGGAATCGGAGCGAGGACGGCGATGCTGAGCGAGATGCAGACGGCGCAGTACGGACGCGACGGCTACCTGGTGCTGGAAGGCTTCAAGCCGATCGAGGAGATCCGCGCCGTCCGCGCCCGGGCCGAGGCGATCGTCGAGGCCTTCGACCCCGGCGACACGGTGTCGATCTTCACCACCAAGGAGCAGGAGCGGAAATCCGACGAATACTTCCTGACCTCGGGCGACAAGGTGCGCTGCTTCTTCGAGGAGGAGGCATTCGACGCGGACGGCCGGCTGCGCCAGGCCAAGGCGCTGTCGATCAACAAGATCGGCCACGCGCTGCACGACCTCGACCCGGTGTTCGACCGCTTCTCGCGCGACCCGAATCTGGCGGCGCTGGCCGCCGATCTCGGCCTGGCCGAGCCGCAGATCTGGCAGTCGATGTACATCTTCAAGCAGCCCGGCATCGGCGGCGAGGTGCGCTGGCACCAGGACGCCAGCTTCTTCGAGACCACGCCGATCAGCGTCACCACCTTCTGGTTCGCGCTGGAGGATGCCGACCGCTCCAACGGCTGCCTGTGGGTCGAGCCCGGCGGGCATCACGGCCCGCTGCGCGAGCGCTTCCTGCTGGAGGACGGCGCGACGCGGATGGAGAAGCTGGACGCCATGCCCTGGCCGACCGACGCCACCGCGGTGCCGGTCGAGGTCAAGGCCGGCGCGCTGGTCTGCTTCCACGGCCGGCTGCCGCATTACAGCGCGCCGAACCGGTCGCCGGTGTCGCGCCACGCCTACACGCTGCACGCGACCTGCGGCCGCACCGCCTATTCGCCGCGCAACTGGCTGCGCCGTGGGCCGGACCTGCCGGTGCGGGGTTTTGCCTGAAGCCACAAAGCCTTGCATCCCGCCGCGGGTTGATACCATCCTGCCGGCAACAGGTTGGAACCAACCGCAAGCTGGGAGGGACCCATGGTCAAGGCCGTGTTGACCGGGACGGACGACCAGGGCGGCGCCGTGTCGATCCCGAAGGGCGACATCGTCTTCATCCGCGAATCCTACCGGTCGGGCGAGATCCCCGGCCGCACCAAGATCGACTTCGGCACCGCCGCGACGGAGCAGGAGGCCTATCTGGTCGATTCCCTGACGACGGTGCTGAAGAAGCTCGGCAACGGTGTCGTGGTCGCCCGGCTGACCACGCCGTCGGGCACGCCGGTGCATGTCGTCGCCGCGCGGGTCGAGGGCGTGCGGGCGCCGCAGAGCTGGCACCATCCGAGGGCGCGCACGGTGCTGCTGGCCCGCGGCCGCGAGATCCAGGTGCGCGAGGAGCGCGACCTGGTGCTGCGGCGGGTCAACGCCGCGCGGCCGGAACGGGCGAAGCCGGTCGGTTCCTGAAGACAGGAGCAAGGTTGGGTTCGCGGGAGCGAACCCACGTCCTTCTATCAGTCGTCGACCCGCCGGATCCGGGCGCCGCAGCGGCGCAGCCGTTCGACCAGGGTGTCGTAGCCGCGGTCGACATGCTCGACGCCGTGCAGCGTGCTGGTGCCCTGGGCGCCCAGCGCCGCGATCAGCAGGCCGGCGCCGGCGCGGATGTCGGTCGCCGTCACCTCCGCCCCATGCAGCGCCGGCACGCCGCGGATCACGGCGTGGTTGCGCACCACCCGGATGTTGGCGCCCATGCGCTGCAGCTCCGGCACATGGCGGAAGCGATTCTCGAACAGGGTCTCGGTGACCATCGCCGCGCCCTCGGCGCAGGACAGCAGCGCCATGGCCTGGGGCTGCAGGTCGGTGGCGAAGCCGGGATAGGGCTGGGTCATGATGTCGACGCCCACGAGCCCGCCGGCGCCGCGCCGGGCGGCGATCACGCCATCGGCCGATTCGATCTCGATCCCGGCGTCTTCGAACACCGGCAGCGCCGCGCTGAGCAGCTCGGTGGAGGCGCCGGCCAGGCGCAGCTCGCCGCCGGTGGCCGCGGCGGCGCAGATCAGCGTGCCGAGCTCGATCCGGTCCGGCAGCACGTCGTAGGTGGCGCCGTGCAGCCGGTCGACGCCGGTGATGTGCAGCGTGTCGGTGCCGATGCCGTCGATGCGGGCGCCCATCGCCGCGAGGCAGCGGGCGAGGTCGGTGACCTCGGGCTCCCGCGCGGCGTTGGTGATGCTGGTCTCGCCCTTCGCCAGCGTCGCCGCCAGCATCAGGTTCTGGGTGGCGCCGACCGAGGGGAACGGCAGCACGATGGCGGCGCCGCGCAGGCCGCCGGGCGCGCTCAGCACCACCTCGCCGCCCTCGATCTCGGCGACAGCACCCATCTGGCGGAAGCCGGCGAGGTGGAAGTCGACCGGCCGCAGGCCGATGGCGTCGCCGCCCGGTAGCGGCAGGGCGATCCGGCCCAGCCGGGCCAGCGCCGCGCCGGCGATCAGGAAGGAGGCGCGCATGCGGGCGACCAGAGCCGAGTCGACCCGGCCGGTGCCGAAGCCGGCGCCGCCCAGGGTGCCGGACAGGGCCGGGCCGGCCTCGTCCCAGGACACGTCGACGCCGAGCTCGGCCAGGATCCCGGCCAGGATGGCGACGTCGAGGATGCGCGGCAGGTTGCGCAGCGTCAGCCGCTCGTCGGTCAGCGCGGCGCAGACCATCAGCGGCAGCGCCGCGTTCTTGGCGCCGGCGACGGCGATCTCGCCCTTGAGGGGCACGCCGCCATCGATCTCCAGCCGGCCGGCCGCGGATGCGGTCCACCACGGCGCCGCCCGGCGGAACGACACGACATTTGCACGCGACATGGGCACTCGGCTCCGCAACCTGATCAGGACAGCATCGGTGCCGGGATAGCACGATCGATCGCGTCAGGGGACAGTGCAGTCCGGCAAAACGCATTGCCTCTCCCGTTTACGGGAGAGGTCGGAGACGCGAAGCGGCTCCGGGTGAGGGCCCTTTGTCGAGGCCGGGGCCCGCCCTCACCCGGTCTCGCTGCGCGAGCCCGACCTCTCCCGCCAGGCGGGAGAGGCAACGCAACAACGCGGTCGCGAGGTCACGAGCCGGGCGGGCGGGAGAAGCCGGTCGCCAGCTGATGCGCCCAGTCGGGACGGCCGTTCTCCGCCGCCCTTCGGACCGCGCGGTCGTGGTCGTAGGGGATGGCGATCAGCTCCGCCGCCACCCGGCCACCGTCCAGCTCCAGCATCGCGTAGCGGGCGGCGGGCGAACCCGATTCGGAGACATGGGCCGGCGGCGTCGGGTCGTCATAGGCCGGCGCGCCGATGCTGCCGGGGTTGAGAACCCAGCGCCCGTCCGGCAGGCGCAGCAGCCACGGCAGGTGGCTGTGGCCGCACAGCACGATCGGGGCCGCGATGCCATCGAGCCGCGCGGCGATGGCGTCGGCCGGGGCCCGCACCAGCCGGCCGACCTCGATATCCTCCAGCAGATAGGCGTTGTCGTCCTCCGGCCGGGCGTGGAAGGCGGTGATGCCGCCCGGCAGGTCCAGCTGCATCGGCAGGGCGCCCAGCCAGGCCCGGCCGGCGGCGTCGAGCGCGTGGCGGGCATAGCCGTCGGAGGTGCTCGGCGGCTCGTCCCGGTCTTCCCAGACCCAGCGGTCGTGGTTGCCGCGCACGGTCGGCCAGTCCTTGGCCATCAGCAGGTCCAGGGTCTCGCGCGGCCACAGCGGGCCGGAGACGCAGTCGCCGAGATGGACGACGGCGTCGGCGCCGCGGCGGCCGAGATCGGCCAGCACGGCCTCGAGGGCCGGAAGGTTGCCGTGGATGTCGGCGAGGACGGCGAGGCGCATGCGGGACCTGCGGCGGAGGGCGGGACGGCCACGATGCCGCCCCGCCGCGCCGATGGGAAGCCTACTCCGCCAGCGCCTGCTGCCGCTTGCGCGTGATCGCCGGCACCAGCATCGCCAGCAGCAGGATCGCCACGACCGCCAGCAGCACCGCGCTGATCGGGTGGGTCAGGAACACGGTGAAGTCGCCGTCGGACAGCAGCATGGCGCGGCGGAAGTTCTCCTCCAGCTGCGGCCCCAGCACCAGCCCGAGCAGCAGCGGCGCCGGCTCGGCCTTCACCTTGACGAAGAAGTAGCCGACCACAGCGAAGCCCAGCATCAGCCAGACATTGAACATGCTGTTGGCGATGCCGTAGGTGCCGATGCAGCAGAACAGCACGATCGCCGGGAACATCAGCCGGTAGGGGATCCGCAGCATCGAGATCCAGATGCCGATCAGCGGCAGGTTGATCACCAGCAGCATCAGGTTGCCGACCCACATGCTGGCGACCACGCCCCACACCAGCTGCGGCTGCTCGGTCATGATCTGCGGGCCGGGCTGGATGCCGTGCATCATCAGCGCCCCGATCATCAGCGCCATCAGGGCGTTGGACGGGATGCCCAGCGTCAGCAGCGGGATGAAGCTGGTCTGCGCCCCAGCATTGTTCGCCGCCTCTGGCCCGGCCACGCCCTCGATCGCGCCCTTGCCGAAGCGGCTCGGGTCCCGGGCCAGCTTCTTCTCCACGGCATAGGCAGTGAAGGGCGGCAGCGCGGCCCCGCCGCCCGGCAGCACGCCGAGGAAGGAGCCGATGGCGGTGCCGCGGACCATCGCCGGGAAGGCCTGGCGCAGATCGGCCCAGCTTGGCATCAGGTCGCGCACCTTGCGGCTGACCAGCTGGCGCGGCTGCGGCCGGTCGAGATTGGCCATGATCTCGCCGAGGCCGAACAGGCCCATGGCGATCGGCACGAAGTCGAGCCCGTCGCCCAGCTCCGGAATGCCGAAGGTCAGGCGCGAGGCGCCGGAGGAGACGTCGATGCCGACGATGCCGAGCAGGAGCCCGACCACCACCATCGCCAGCGCCTTGGCCACCGAGCCATGCGCCAGGATCACCGCCGCGATCAGGCCGAGCACCAGCAGGCTGAAATACTCGACCGCGGTGAACTGCAGCGCCAGGGCGGCGAGCGGCAGGGCCAGCAGCGCGATCACCACCGTCGCCACCGTGCCGGCGAAGAAGGAGGAGATGGCGGCGATGGCCAGGGCGAGGCCGGCCTTGCCCTGGCGCGCCATCTGGTGGCCGTCGAGGCAGGTGACGACCGATGAGGTCTCTCCCGGCACGTTGACCAGGATCGCGGTGGTCGAGCCGCCATATTGTGCGCCGTAGAAGATGCCGGCGAGCATGATGAAGGCCGATTCCGGCTCGAGCCCGAAGGTGAAGGGCAGCAGCAGGGCCACGGTGGGGATCGGCCCGATGCCCGGCAGCACGCCGATCGCCGTGCCGATCAGCACGCCGAACAGGCAGTACAGCAGGTTCTGCCACTGCAGCGCCGTGGTCAGGCCGAGCAGCAGGTTGTCGAACAGGTCCATGGAGCCCCTGACATACGGCCTAGAAGCGCGGCCAGACCGGCACCGGCAGGTCCAGCAGCAGCACGAACAGGATCACCGCAGCGGCGCTGAGCCCGACGGCGAAGACGACGGTCTCGCGCAGCCGCGTCTCCCGGCTGGCGAGGCCGGCGACGACGACCGTGGCGACGGCGGCGACCGCCAGCCCGGCCTTGGCGGCGAGCAGGGCGAAGACGGCGACGGCGGCGAGGATGCCGAGGATCGGCCGCAGCTTCGGCGCCTCGACCCCTTCCCCGCCGATCGCCAGGCTGCGCAGGGCGAAGACCAGGCCGAAGCCGGCGGCGCCGATCGACAGCACCCGCGGCATGAAGCCGGCCCCCATCTCCGCCGGGCTGCCGAAGCTGAGCTTGCGGGTGGCGACCAGGACGACGGCCGCCACAACGCAGAGGAAGAGGCCGAACAGCAGGTCCGGCCAGTTGATGCGCGTCACCCCGTCACTCGCCCTTGATGCCGGCGTCGGCAATGACCTTGCCCCAGGCTTCGGTGTTGGTGGCCAACCAGGAGCCGAGATCCGCCGGCGGGCCGGCGACCACCCGGCCGCCCTGCTGGGCGATCCGCTCCGCCACCTCCGGCTTTTTGAGGATGTCGCCGAGCGCCTGGTTCAGCTTGTCGACCAAAGCGGGCGGGGAGCCGGCGGTGGTCAGCAGGCCCTGCCAGGACCCGACATCGGCGGAGGGCAGCTTGGCCTCGGTGAAGGTCGGGATGTCCGGCGCGCTGGCGATCCGGTCCTGGCCGGTCACCGCAATGCCGCGGAGCTGGCCGTTGGCGACGAAGGGCAGGGTCGCGGTGGCGCCGTTGATGATGACCTTGCTCTCGCCCGACACCACGGCCTGGGTGGCCGCGGAGCCGCCGCGATAGGGCACCGTCTTCCACTGGATGCCGAGATCCTTGGCCATGGCGACGGCGGTGATGTGGTTGACGCCGCCGATGCCGGAATTGGCCACCGCCAGCTTGCCCGGATTGGCCTTGGCGTAGTCGACCAGCTCGGCCGCATTGGTCACCGGCAGCTCCTTGTTCACCGCCAGCACATAGGGCACGAACATGACCATGCCGACCGGCGCAAGGTCCTTCAGCGGATCGTAGGACAGCTCGCTGAACAGCCCCGGCGCGGTGGCGATCGAGCCGACATCGGTGAGCAGCAGCGTGTGCGCGTCCGGGTCGGCCTTGGCCACGGCGTCGGCGCCGATATTGCCGGCGGCGCCCGGCTTGTTCTCGACCACCACGGTCTGGCCGATGGCCTCGGAGAGCTGCGGCGCGATGATCCGCGCCAACGTGTCGGAGGTGCCGCCCGGCGCGTAGGGAACGATGATGCGGACGGTGCGTTCGAAATCCTGCGCGGACACCGAGCCGGCAGCCCCGAGCATCGCAAAACCGACGGCGAGCGCCAGCGCGCTGCGTCTGGTGATCATGGTTGGTCCTCCCCCTGATGGTTCGTCTCGGTCGCTCGTCTTGCAGCGCGCTTATGCGGACGGTACGGAGGACACCGATCCGACTCCAGGTCCGATACGGCATCGATTGATGCGCGATACGCATCGATCGAGATTATTGTCCTGGCGCGATGTCCCTTGCCCGGCCGGCCGGGCTCGCGTCTGATGACGGCAAATGGGCAAGCGGAGAGACGCTGTGGACATTCTGGACGAGACCTTCCTGTCCCCTGCCCTCGACCCGCGCCTGGCCTGGACCAACCCGCCGCCCGACTGGTCGATCGGGCCGGAGGGGCTGCGACTGCGCACCGCGGCGGAGACCGATTTCTGGCAGGGCACGCATTACGGCTTCCGGATCGACAACGGCCATGTGCTGGCGCTGCCGGTCGCCGGCGACTTCGTGATGGAGACGTCGGTGCGCGGCAATCCCGTGCACCAGTACGACCAGGCCGGGCTGATCGTGCGCCTGTCGCCGGAGAGCTGGATCAAGACCTCGGTCGAGTTCGAGACGGCGACGCACAGCCGCCTCGGCGCCGTGGTCACCAATGCCGGCTGGTCCGACTGGTCGACCCAGGACGTGCCGACCCGGCCGGGCGGCTCGATCGGCTTCCGCATCCGCCGCACCGGCGCCGATTACATCATCGAGGCCGCGCCGGAGGGCGAGGACCGCTGGGTGCAGCTGCGCATCGCCCGGCTGCACGCCGATGACGGCGCGGGCCCGGTCCTCGCCGGCCTCTACGCCTGCAGCCCGAAGGACGCGGGCTACGAGGCGCAGTTCGCCCATCTGCGGATCACGCGGCGCTGATTTCGGCTCAGAAACTGCTTTATGGTTACGCTGGTCGCCCGCTTCCGGGGAGTTTCTAGGTGTCGCGCAACACATCGATTTCGCTCGACGATCACTTCGCCGACTTCATCGACGCGCAGGTGCAGGGCGGTCGGTATGACTCGGCCAGCGACGTTGTTCGCGCCGGGCTGCGCCTGCTGGAAGAGCATGAAGCGAGAGTGAAGGCGTTGCAGGATGCGCTGGTCGCGGGCGAGGAGTTGGGCGAACCGCAGCCCTTCGACAGTGAGGCCTTTCTAACCCGGATGCGGGCAAAGCATGCGAGGTAAACCTTATATCAGTGACCTTGAGATCTTCGATCCCTTCCCCGTCATGGCGAGGAGCGTAGCGACGTGGCCATCCAGGGTCCGGTGCCGCTGGATGGCCACGCCCCTTCGGGGCTCGCCATGACGGATTAATATTTCGGGCCGCTGGTATCACCTGCCAAAGCGGCACAAGCTGAGCCGCTATGTCATCGAGGTGCTTCCCGACGTGACGGGCGCGAAGCCGCCCGCATAAGGCTTCGGCCGCGGCGGGGCGTAGCCGCCGGTCTTGGCGGTGCGCAGGCCGAGCCGGGCCAGGGCTTCGACCAGCGTGACCGCGGCGGCGACGCCGTCGACCACCGGCACGCAGTGGCGGGCCGAGAGCCGTGCGGCCAGGTCGGCCATGCCGGCGCAACCCAGCACGATCGCCTCGGCCCGGTCGCTCTCCAGCGCCGCCGCGATCTCGGCCGAGATCCGCGCCTCGGCATCCGAGTCCGGACGCTCCAGGTCGAGGACCGGGATCTCCGCCGCCCGCACCCGGGCGCAGCGGGCGGCCATGCCATAACGCTGGAGGTTCGCCTCGATCACCGGGATCGAGCACGCCAGCGTGGTCACCACCGAGAAGCGGCCGGCCAGCAGCGCGGCGACGTGGAAGCCGGCCTCGCCGATGCCGACCACCGGCGCCGTCGCGAGGCTGCGGGCGGCGTCCAGCCCGGTGTCGTCGAAGCAGGCGATGACGTGCCCGGCGACGCCGCGCGCCTCGCCGCGGGCGATCTCCTGCAGCAGGCCGGGCACGGCCAGGGCGCCGTCGACCCAGCCCTCGATCGAGGCCGGCCCGATCTCCGGATTCACCGCGGTGATCCGGGTGCCCGGCGCCGCAGCAGCCGCGGCGGCGGCGCCGATCCTGGCGGTCATGCCGGCCGTGGTGTTCGGGTTGACGACGAGGATCTCCACGATCACACCAGCCCCTTCCCGGCGTCGGTACCGTGGCGGGTGCGGCGGCGGCGCAAGAGCGCCATCAGGCCGAGCGCGGTCAGCACCACCGCCAGCGACACCGCCGTGGTCACCGTGCCGAGGGCATAGATCTCCGGCGTCGTCACCGTGGTGGTCAGGCCCTGCAGCTCCAGCGGCAAAGTGTTCTGCTCGCCGATCGCCTGCGACGACCGGGCGATCTCATCCCAGGACAGGGTGAAGCCGAACAGCCCGACGCCGACCACGCTGGCGCCGATGATCGGCAGCACGACATGGCGGAAGCTCTGCCAGGACGACGCGCCGAGATCTCGCGCGGCCTCCTCGTAGCGGCGGTCGAAGCGGTTGAACACCGCGAACATGATCAGCAGGCCGAAGGGCATCGTCCAGGTCAGATGCGCGCCGAGGCCGGAGCGGAACAGGCCCATGGTGGTGGTGAACTCGTCGTTGATCCAGGCGATGTCCCAGCTTTCGCCCAGGCTCTTGATCGCCTCGTCGAGCAGGCGGAATTCCAGCGCGATGCCGAGCGAGACCACGATCGACGGCATGATCAGGCTGGCGATGGCGGTGTAGAACAGCGCCGACTGGCCCGGGAAGCGGCGGCGGAAGGCCAGGCCGGCCATCACCGAGAAGGCCATGGTCAGCACCATGACCACGAGGCCGAGCTTGAGCGAGCGCCAGAAGGCGGCGCCGATGTCGACCACGCCCACCCCGGCCCACAGCTTCTCGAACCAGAAGGTCGAGACGCCGTTCATCGGGAAGGTCAGCCCGCCCTGCGGCCCCTGGAAGGACAGCACGAAGATGGTCAGCGTCGGGCCGTACAGGAACAGCACGAACAGGGCGAACACGGCGGCGAGGACGTAGAAAGAGAGAGGACGGCCCTCGCGCATCACAGCTCCTTCCGGATGTCGACCAGCCGGGTCAGGGCGACGATGATCATGATGACGACGGCCAGCAGGATCACGGCGTTGGCCGCGGCGGCCGGGAACTGCAGGTAGCTGAGCTGGACCTGGATCACCTTGCCGACCGAGGCGATCTGCTGCCCGCCCATCACGCCGATGGTGACGAAGTCGCCCATCACGATGGTGACGACGAAGATCGAGCCGATGACGATGCCCGGCTTGCACAGCGGCACGATCACGTTCCACAGGATCTGCCAGCCGCTGGCGCCGGCGTCGGTCGCGGCCTCGATCAGCGACCGGTCGATGCGCAGCATCGAGTTCAGGATCGGCACGATCATGAACACGGTGAACAGGTGGACGAAGGCCAGCACCACCGAGAATTCGGAATAGAGCAGCCCGTCGATCGGCCGGTCGATCACGCCGAGGCCGAGCAGCCCCTGGTTGACCAGCCCGTTGCGGCCGAGCAGCGGGATCCAGGAGATCATCCGGATCACGTTCGAGGTCCAGAACGGGATGGTGCAGAGCAGGCACAGCACGATCTGCATCGCCGTGGTCCGGACATGGAACACCAGGAAATAGGCGATGGTGAAGCCGAGGCCGAGGGTGATGGCCCACACCATCGCCCCGATCTTCAGCGTCGAGAGATAGGTCTTGAAGGTGGTGCACAGCTCCGGCAGCGAGGTCAGGCAGCCGTCGAAGGCCTCGACATAGTTGCGCAGCGTGAAGTCCGGCACGATCGAGTATTCGGTGTAGTCCCAGAAGCTGACCACCATCGTCACCGCCAGCGGCAGCACGAAGAACAGCAGGAACACAAGCATCATCGGCGCCGCCTGCAGGAACGCCGTGAAGCGGCCGCTCGCCTCGGCCCGGGGCGCCGCGACGGGGCGGACGGATGCGTCTTCCGCGGGGATGGCGGTCATGGTCGAGATCTTTCAGCGGCGCAGGTCGGGTTCCGAACCCGACCTGCGCAGGCGATCATGCTAGGCGGCGATGAAGGCGTTCCATTTGCGGACCATGTAGTCGTTCTCGTCCATCACCGCGTTCCAGCAGGCGACGCCGCCCATGCGCTGGTCGTAGGAGCCGCCGTCGCGCACCGCGCCGGCCTTCTCCATCACCGTGCCGTCCGGCGCCCTGATGTCCTGGGCCGCCGGCTTGCCCTCCATCCAATAGGCCCATTCATAGGGCTCCATATTGGCCTTGGCCGTCTCCAGCACCGCCGAGTAGTAGCCCTGGCGGTTGAGATAGGCGCCGGCCCAGCCGGACAGGAACCAGTTGACGAACTCGTAGGCGGCGTCGAGCTTCCGGTCCTTCAGCGTCTTCGGCAGGCCGAAGCCGGAGGCCCAGGCGCGGTAGCCTTCCTTCAGCGGCTGGAAGGTGCAGGCGATGCCCATCGAGCGGACCTTGGTCACGGCCGGCGACCACATCGACTGGATCACCGTCTCGCCCGAGGCCATCAGGTTCACGCTCTCGTTGAAATCCTGCCAGAAGGCGCGGAACTGGCCGGCCTGCTTGGCCTCGGTCAGCAGCTTCATGGTCAGGTCGATCTCCTCCTTCGTCATGTTGCCCTTGTCGGCATAGGTGTGGAGGCCGGCCGACTCCACCACCATCGCCGCGTCCATGATGCCGATCGACGGGATGTTCAGGATCGAGGCCTTGCCCTTGAACTCGGGGTTCAACAGCTCCTTCCAGCTCTCGATCGGCCGGCCGATCAGGTCGGGCCGGATGCCGAGCGTGTCGGCGTTGTAGGTGGTCGGGATCAGGGTGATCCACTCGGTCGCCTCGGTGGCGAAGGTCTTCGAGGTCTTCTCGGTCAGGTAGAACACCTTCTTCGGCGCGGTGCCCTGATCGCCGATCTTCCGGCCGTTCAGCTCGCCCTTGGTGAAGACGGTCGAGATCTGGTCGACATACTTGATCCGCCTGGCATCCATGCCCTGCAGGTTGCCGGAGGGCAGCAGCTTCTTCAGCGAGAAGTACTCGCTGTCCACGAGATCGAACGAGTTCGGCTGGGTGACGATGCGCTTGGTCACCTCGTCGGTGGTCACCGGCACGTATTCGATGATGATGCCGAGATCCTCCTTCGCCTTCCTGGCGATGTCGGCGCTCTGGTTCACCGCGGTGCCGAGATAGCGCAGCGTCACCGGCTCGGCCGCGATGATCGCCGGGAAGCCGGTGATGGCGCGGCTGCCGACCAGCGCGCCGGCCGTCGCCGCCGTGGTCTTCAGCAGGGTGCGGCGGGAGAGGCCGCGCTTGGTGTCCTTGGTATCCGCCATGGTGGAGCCTCCTTAGGGTTGGGGGCGATGGTCGCCGCGCCCCGCGGCATCAGGGAGAAGGGGGTGGATGTCCTGGTCGGCCCAGGCGACGGCGACGCGGTCGCCCGGCGCCACCGGGTCGGCGAAGAAGGCGGCCTCGGGCAGCCAGGCCAGCATGTCCGGCGCCAGCTCGCAGGCGAAGGCGACATGGACGGTGGCGCCCTGGTACTCGACCCCCTGCACCACCGCCTCGACCTGGCCCGGCGGCACGCCGGCGCCGTTGATCCGGGCGAGCTTCAGCCGGTCGGCGCGCAGCGTCGCCAGGCGGCCGCCGAGGGTCACGACGTTGTGGCCGCCGATGAAGCGGGCGACGAATTCGGTGGCCGGCCGGGCGAACAGGTCCCGCGGCGGACCCGCCTGCTCGATCCGGCCGCCCTTCATCACCACGGCGAGGTCGGCCAGCGCCATCGCCTCCTCCTGGCTGTGGGTGACATGGATGAAGCTGATGCCGAGCTCGGCCTGCAGCCGCTTCAGCTCGGCCCGCATCTTGATGCGGAGGAAGGGGTCGAGGGCCGACAGCGGCTCGTCCAGCAGCAGGATCTGCGGCTGGGTGATCAAGGCCCGGGCCAGGGCCACGCGCTGCTGCTGCCCGCCCGACAGCTGCGCCGGCAGCCGCTCGCCATAGGCCTCCATCGCCACCAGGGCCAAGAGCTCCGCCGCCTTGGCCCGGCGCTCGGCCTTCGCCACGCCGCGCATCTTCAGGCTGAAGGCGACGTTGTCGGTAACCGAGAGATGCGGGAACAGGGCGTAGGACTGGAACATCATCGCCGTGCCGCGCCGGGCCGGCGGCCGGTCGGTGACGTTGGTGGGGCCGAGGATGATGTCGCCGTCCGACACCGCCTCGTGTCCCGCGACCATGCGCAGGGTCGAGGTCTTGCCGCAGCCGGACGGGCCCAGCAGGCAGCAATAGGTGCCGGCCGGGATCCTCAGGTCGATGCCGTCCACGGCGATGGTGCCGCCGTAGCGCTTGGTCACCTTCACCAGCTCGAGATCTGCGCCGCGCATCCCGCTCTCCCTTTCGGGCGTCGAAGGAGCAAGCGCCGTGCCAAGCGGCCGATGGGGCGATTCCGCCGCCCGAAAGGCGCGTCGCACCCCGGCGGCCGCCTATGCTTTGGGCATGTGCATACGGAAGGACCGAAGATTGTGCACAATCCTGGATCAACAAGAATACAATCTTGAGCGGCTTCCGCGTGCATGGGATGGTGGCCCAGGACGAATCGCGGCCGCTTCGCCGCGGGACGTCGCCGGAGCGCAGGAATGGACACGATCGAGACCGTCGGCACCCTGGCCGGAACCCGCGACATCCCCGACCGCGGCGCGCGGGCGGCGGCGATCTACCGCGCGATCCTGGACGCGATCGTCGAGCACCGGCTGCCGCCGCGCACCAAGCTGTCGGAGGACGAGATCGGCACCGCCTTCGGCGTCAGCCGGACCATCGTCCGCTCCGCCCTGCAGGCGCTGGCGCATCAGCACATGGTGGTGATCGAGAAGAACCGCGGCGCCTTCGTCGCGGCGCCCACGGTCGAGGAGGCGCGCGAGGTGTTCGAGGCGCGCCGCACGCTGGAGGCCGCGATCGCCCGCCGCGCCGCCGAGCGCACCGTGCCGGCCGACATCGGGCGGCTGGAGCGGCACCTGGCCGAGGAGGCGGAGGCGCTGCGCCGGGGCGACCGGCCGCGCGCCATCCAGCTGTCCGGCCTGTTCCATCTCGGCATCGCCGAGATCGCCCGGCAGCGGGTGATGGAGCGCTTCCTGCGCGAGCTGGTGTCGCGCGCCTCGCTGGTCATCGCCCTGTACGGCCGCAGCGGCGCCTCGGCCTGCGGCAACACTGAGCATGAAGCGATCCTGCAGGCCCTGGCGCGGCACGACGCGGACCGCGCCGGCGCCGCCATGCTGGCCCATCTGACCCATATCGAGCAGGACCTCGACCTGGCCCCGGCCGAAGCCAGGCCGGTCGATCTCGCCGCAGTGCTCCGGCAGCGCTGAGGAGAGGCGGCCGCCTCACTCCAGCGAGATCATCGCGGCCCGCCGGCTGGTGACCTGGTCCCGCGCCCTGGCCTCGGATGCCGCCTTGGCGCGCCTGTGCTCCCGGTGCATCTCGAGCAAATCGGCGATCCAGCCGCCCGGGCGGAAGGCCTCGACCGTCGTCGGGCGCCAGTCGTCATAAGCGGCGCCCGCCCGGTTCACCATCGACACGCCGAACACCGGCTCGCCAGCCGACGACAGATGGGCCTCGCCATGGCTGTCGCCGCGCGGGTCCCGATGGAGCGACCGCTCCTTGAAGGTGATGCCGTAGCGTCGCCCCCGATAGGCGAAGTCGACGGCGAAGTCCTTCATATGGTCGACGACCATGTCGAGTCTGGTGAAGTCCGGCGGGACCGGCTTGGCGTGGCACGACCAGGCGGCGAAGCGGCGGACGTCCCAGACCAGCACGCACAGCGCCTCGCCGATGCCGCTGCCCTCCATGAATTGCTGCGCCTCGGCAACCTTGGCCCGGTCGGCCGCGGTGCAGGCGAGACAGGTGTCGCGCTCCTCCCGCTCGAGTTCGCCGGCTTTCTGCCTGAACTCGTCGACCAGGGACCGCCACTTCTCCAGATGAGCGTTTCCCATCGCAGCCCTCCTCCTTGGCCACATTTGAGGATGGTGCGCCATTTCCACGGGAATGCAAGGGGTTGGGTGCCAGATCGTGATGCCGGCGGCTTGACAATTTGATCGAATTGTTCCCTATTTGTTCCGAACATCCGCCTCGGAGCCGACAGGTGACGGTTGGGACCGACACGACAGCCACCATCCTCCATGCGGATCTGGACGCCTTCTACGCGTCGGTCGAGCAGTTGCTGGATCCGTCGCTGCGCGGCCGGCCGATCGCGGTCGGCGGCGGGGTGGTGCTGGCCGCCTCCTACGAGGCCAAGGCCTTCGGCGTGCGCGGCGGCATGCCGGGCCGGCGGGCGCGCGAGCTGTGCCCGGGGCTGATCTTCGTCGGCGGGCATTTCAAGGAATACCAGCGGCTGGGCGACGCCGCCATCGAGGTGCTCGGCGACTTCACGCCGCTGGTCGAGCGGATCTCGATCGACGAGGCCTTCGCCGATGTCGCCGGCTGCACCCATCTGTTCGGCCCGCCGGCCGAGATCGCCCGGACGATCCGGCAGCGGGTGCGGGCCGAGCTCGGCCTGCCGATCTCGATCGGCGTGGCCCGCACCAAGCACCTGGCCAAGATCGCCTCGCAGGTGGCCAAGCCGGACGGGCTGGTGGTGGTCGACCCGGAGGCCGAGCTGGCGTTCCTGCACGACCTTCCGGTCGAGCTGATGTGGGGCGTCGGCCCGGTCAGCAAGGCGCGGCTGGCGGAGAGCGGCGTGCACACCATCGGCCAGCTGGCGGAGATGCCGGGATGGTCGCTGGAGCGGCTGCTCGGCCGCGCGGCCGGGGAGAAGCTGTCGGCGCTGGCCTGGAACCGCGATCCGCGGGCGATCGAGACGCGGCGGCGGTCGCATTCGGCCGGGGCGCAATCCGCGCTCGGCCGGAAGCCGGCCGAGGAGCGGGTGTTCGTGCCGGCGCTGCGCCATCTGGCGGACCGGGTCGCCACCCGGCTGCGGGCCAAGTCCCGGCCCGGCCGGACGGTGACGGTCCGCGTCCGCTTCGCCGACCTGCGCTCGGTCACGCGCGCCGTGACGCTCGACGCGCCGGTCTCGGCGACCGCGATCCTGGCCGAGATCGCCGAGGAGCTGGTGCGCGGGGTCTTGGCGCAGCATCCCGGGGAGAAGACGATCTCGCTGCTGGCGATCTCGGTGTCGCATCTCGAGGACCGGCCGCAGCTGCAGCTGGAGCTGCCGCTCGGGCTCGCCGACGAGCGGCGCCGGCCCGGCACCCGCAGAGGCATGGCGCGCGGGCAGGCCGACCGGGCGATCGACGCGATCCGCGCGCGGTTCGGATGGCAGGCGGTCGGTTACGGCTCGGTCGCGCTGGGACCGTCGCGATCCGTCCCCGACGCGTTCCGCGAGCTCGCCGAGAAGGACCTCTGACCGCTACGGCGACGCCAGCCGGGTCGCCTCGGCGGCAAGCGGGTGGTTGGCGTAGGTCCGGGCGAAGTCGCGCCAGGCCTCGGCCGTGCCGGTGCGGCGGGCGGCGTCGAACGCGGCATAGACCGCGGCGTCCGGGTCGTTGGCCAGGGGGTACGCGTCCGGCGCAGGCCGCTGCTGCAGCCGGCGCCGCGCCTCGTCCGCCAGGGCCGTCTCCGGATGCCGCGCGATGAAGCGGATCAGCGCCGCATTCGAGCCGTCGTCGACCGCCCCGCGGAACTCCTGGGCGAGCACCGCCGCGTCGTCCGGCGGCCGCGCCATGCCGGCCTGCGCCACCACCCTCCCCTCCTGCAGGGCGCCGCTGTCCCGGGGAGCGACGGCCCCCTGCGCCCACCCGGGCAACGCCGCAAGCAGCACGGACAGCGCGAGGCAAATGGAGGGCCAGATCTGGACGTTCATCGATCCCGGCTCCTTCCCGGGCGCGCAGATATGCTTGGTACTGCGCAAGGCCGTCAGGGCGATAGCGACCCTTTTCCCCCAGGAATATGGCAAATGCATGAGTTCACTCGAACGTCAGTATTCAGGAATTAAATCATCACCCCTCGCCCGGTGCCACGTCAATTTGCTCATACAATTTCCGATCGGAGGTTTCCCGACGCCAGATTGACACTAGAAATAATTTTATGTATAATTGACTGAATAGGAAAAGACCGTTTGTCTTGGGACATCTTGCGATGCAATAGGACCGGCGGGAACAATCTTACGCACCAGGGCGGGATTGCAACATCTTCGCGACACAATCTCCCGACATGTTCAATCTGGGCCGAAATGCGCGAGCGAATGACGCGTTCGGACCCTGAGCGATCGTGCCTTCTGCCAACCAACAATAATCAACAAGAAGTTGCGGAGCTTCACTCAAAGGGTTGCGGATCTTCACCACGTAGGGGAGACCCGATATGATTTCGTCAGACATCCTTGAATACGGCATCTTGTCTTCCGACGGTGATCTGCTCACCGATCCGATGGCATGGACGTCGATGCGGAAATTGTCGAACGACCTGCTGTTCCACCACACATTCGCCGACGCGTCGCACCTGGACGCGGTGCTGGCCAATGGCGGCGCTCTTGCGGACGCCGTTCGCGCGGCGATCGGCGACCGGTCCGACGGCGCCATGGTCCGCACGTCGGCTGCGACCGGCGCGCCGAAGCCGGAGGAGAACGGCTCGGGCGACACCACCGCGGCCGTGGCCGCGTCCGGCAACCAGAACATCGACGGGCTGCTGAGCGGCGTCCGCTGGGCGGATGGCTTCATCACCTACAGCGATCCGAATGCGGTCAGCGACTATCAGGCCGGCCATCCCGAAGCCTTCAGCGGCTTCGCGCAGATGACGGCGCAGCAGATGATCGCCGTGCATTTCGCGCTCAACTCCGCGATCTTCACACAGCCCGTCGGGGCCTCCGGATTCGGCGTCGAAGGCTTCACCAATCTCGGCATCGACTATGCCGGCAGCGGTTCGGGGACCGGCACGATCCGCGTCGTCAACACCACCAACCCCAGCACGGCCTACGCCTACTACCCGGCCAACCAGGTCTATGGCGGCGACGCCTTCTTCGGACCCAGCGGCGACGCGCCGACGGCCGGCAACTACGACTGGCACACCGTGATCCATGAGCTCGGCCATGCGCTGGGCCTGAAGCACGGCCACGAGGCCGGCGTCTACGGCGCCCTGCCGGCCAATGTCGATTCGCAAGAATACACGGTGATGACGTACCGCACTTTCATCGGCGACGACACCAGCGGCTACAATTACGAGACCTGGGGCGCGCCCCAGACCTTCATGATGCTGGACATCGCCGCCCTGCAATACATGTACGGCGCGGACTTCACCACCAACAGCGGCAACACCGTCTATACTTGGAGCCCGACCGACGGCGATACCTTCGTCAACGGCAATATCGCCATCGCTCCGGGCGCCAACCGCATCTTCGCGACGGTCTGGGACGGCGGCGGCGTCGACACCTACGACCTGTCGAACTACACCACCAACCTGACCCTGGACCTGAACCCCGGCGGCCATTCCGTCTTCTCGTCGGGCCAGCTTGCCTATCTCGGCGGCGGCCCGAACGGCGGCTATGCCCGCGGCAACATCTTCAACGCGCTGCTGTTCAGCGGGGATTCCCGGTCCTACATCGAGAACGCCAATGGCGGGTCCGGCCATGACACCATCCGGGGCAACGCCGTCGACAACGTGCTGAACGGCAACGCCGGGAACGATTTCCTGTATGGCGGGTCGGGCACCGAGACGATCAACGGCGGCGCCGGCGACGACTGGATCGAAGGCGGTTTCAACGCCGACACCGTCAATGGCGGCGACGGCAACGACACCTTCTATGTGCGCCAGGGCGAGTTCGGCGACCACACCACCGGCGGCGCGGGCATCGACACCCTCGATCTCAGCAACTACACGACGACTTACGGCTCGATCGTGAACCTGGCCGGCGGGACCTACAACTTCTCTCCCTCCTTCGGCGGCCCCTACACCCTCACCGGGGTCGAGAACGTCAGCGGTACCCAGCTCGATGACACGATCATCGGCGACGGCAGCAGCAACACGATCCTCGGCAATAACGGCGACGACCTGATCCAGGGCGGCGACGGAAATGACACGCTGAACGGCGGCTCCGGACTGGACCTGGTCTACGGCGATGCGGGCAATGACCGCTACTACATCGAGATCGGCTGGACCGGCGGGGTCGGCGAGGCCTTCTTCGGCGGCGCCGGGGTCGACACCTTCGACGCCTCGACCGTGGCGGCCGCCTTCGCCGCCTATGTCAGCCTGCAGGACGGCCTCTTCTACATCCTGGGCTCCGGGGCCGGCCAGATCGGGCTGTCGAGCGTCGAGAACGCCATCGGCAACGACGGGGACGACCAGATCACCGGCTCCGGCGAGAACAACGTCCTGACCCTCGGCGCCGGCAACGACACGGCGTGGGGGCTGGGCGGCAACGATACCCTGGTGGGTGAGGCCGGCGACGACGTGCTTCGCGGCGGGGCCGGGGCCGACGTGCTCAATGGCGGCGCCGGCACCGACGTCGCCAGCTACTTTGAAAGCGCGGTCGGGATCAACGTCAGCCTCGCCACCGGCGTCGGCCTCGGCGGTGAAGCGCAGGGCGACACGCTGATCGGCATGGAGAACATGTCCGGCAGCCAGGCCGACGACATCCTGGTCGGGACCGCCGGCGTCAACAACCTGCAGGGACGGGTGGTCTCGTCGGCAGCGTCTGTTGTGTATACGAGAGAGGTGCTCTTTGGCGGCTCCGGCACCGACACCGCCAGCTACTTCGGCAGCGTGGTCGGGATCTCGATCAATCTCGCCGCCAGCACGGCCGGCGGCGGCGACGCCGCGGGCGACACCCTGATCGGGATCGAGAATGTCTCCGGCAGCGACGGCAATGATGGCTTGGCCGGGAACGCCGGAGCCAACACGCTGCAGGGCTGGAACGGCAACGACGTCCTCGTCGGCGCGGGCGGCACGGATACGCTGACCGGCGGCGCCGGGGCCGACCGCTTCGTCTATCAGGCGACCACGGACAGCGCGGTCGGGGTCAATGCCGACCTGATCACCGACTTCAGCCATGCCCAGGTCGACCGCATCGACCTGTCGGCGATCGACGCCAACAGCGGCCTCGCCGGCGACCAGGCCTTCACCTTCGTCGGTGCGGGCCCGTACACCGGTGTCGCCGGCCAGCTGATCTACTCGATCTCCGGCGGTGTCACCACGATCGGCGGCGACACCAACGGCGACGGCAGCTCGGAGTTCCACATCCGGCTGACCGGCGCGATCGCCCTGGTGGGGTCCGACTTCGTGCTGTGAACCAAGCTGAAGACGTCTAGCAAACGTCGGTAACCTGCGAGGCCTGAGGGGGCATCCCCTCAGGCCTCGTTCTTGTCCGGCGCCCTCTCTTCCCCCGCCCCGCCGATCAGGTCGAGCCATTCCTGCTCGGTCAGGGTGGTGACCCCGAGCTCGCGGGCCTTGGCGGCCTTGGAGCCGGCATCGGCGCCGACCACCAGATAGTCGGTCTTGCCCGAGACCGAGCCGGCGACCTTGGCGCCGAGCGATTCCGCCCGCGCCTTCGCCTCCGGCCGCGTCATCGTCTCCAGCGTGCCGGTGAACACCACGGTCTTGCCGGCCACGGCGCTGGATGCCGCGCGCGGCCGCACGAAATCCTCGATCGTCAGCTGCGCCGCGAGATCGTCCAGCACCGCGCGATTGTGCTCCTCGGCGAAGAAGGCCAGCAGGTCGTCGGCCACCGACGGGCCGATCTGGTCGATCGCGGTCAGGTCGCGCCAGGCCTCGGCCTCGCGGTCCTGCGCCGCCTCCATGCCGGCCCGCCAGGCCGCGAAGCTGCCATAGTGCCGGGCCAGCAGCTTGGCCGTCGCCTCGCCCACCTGGCGGATGCCGAGGGCGTAGATGGCGCGGTCGAGCGGGATGGTCCGCCGGGTCTCGATCGCCTCGAACAGCTTCTGCGCGCTCTTCGGCCCCCAGCCCTCGCGGTTGCGCAGCGGCGTCAGGCTGGCCTTGTCCTGCTCCTCCAGCCGGAAGATGTCGCCCGGCGTCCGGATCAGCCCGCCGGCATGGAAGGCGCGGATGTGCTTGTCGCCCAGCCCCTCGATGTCGAAGGCGTTGCGGGAGACGAAATGGCGCAGCCGCTCCACCGCCTGGGCCGGGCAGATCAGGCCGCCGGTGCAGCGGCGCACGACCTCGCCCTCCTCCCGCACCGCCAGGCTGTCGCATTCCGGGCAGCGGTCGGGGAAGACGTATTCCACCGTCCCCTCCGGCCGCCGCTCCAGGATCACCTGGACGATCTGCGGGATGACGTCGCCGGCGCGCTGCACCACCACCGTGTCGCCGATGCGGACATCCTTGCGCTTGATCTCGTCCTCATTGTGCAGCGTGGCGTTGGAGACGACGACGCCGCCGACGGTGATCGGCTCCAGCCGCGCCACCGGGGTCAGCGCCCCGGTGCGGCCGACCTGGATGTCGATCGCCTTCAGCACGGTCTGCGCCTGCTCGGCCTTGAATTTGTGCGCCGTGGCCCAGCGCGGCGCCCGGCTGACGAAGCCCAGCCGCTCCTGCCAGTCCAGCCGGTCGACCTTGTAGACCACGCCGTCGATATCGAAGGGCAGCTCCGCCCGCAGCGCCGCGATCTCGTCGTAATAGGCCAGCAGCTCCTCGGCGCTGTGGCACAGCCGCGACGGCTCGTTCAGGCGGAAGCCCCAGCCGGCGAAGCGCCGGCGGATCTCGCCGATGGTCTTGCCCAGCGGCGCCGACACCTCGCCCCAGGTATAGCCGAAGAAGCGCAGCGGCCGCGACGCGGTGATCGCGGGGTCGAGCTGGCGCAGGCTGCCGGCGGCGGAGTTGCGCGGATTGGCGAAGATCGGCTCGCCGCCCTCGGCCCTTCGGGCGTTCAGCGCCGCGAAGTCGCTGCGGTCCATATAGACCTCGCCGCGGATCTCCAGCACGTCGGGCGCATCACCCTTCAGCCGCTGCGGCACGTCCTTGATGGTCTTGACGTTGGCGGTGACGTCCTCACCCTCGCTGCCGTCGCCGCGGGTCGCGGCCTGGACGAAGCGCCCCTTCTCGTAGCGCAGCGAGCAGGACAGGCCGTCGATCTTCGGCTCGGCCATGATCGCGACCGGAAGGTCCGGATCATCGCGCAGCTCCTTGATGAAAGAGCGGACCGAGCTGAGGAAGTCGTGCACATCCTCCGGCGTGAAGGCGTTGCCGAGCGACAGCATCGGGATGGCGTGGCGGATCTTCCGGAAGCCACCGGCCGGTGCCGCGCCGACCTTGGCCGACGGGCTGTCCGGCCGGATCAGCTCGGGATACAGCACCTCCAGATCGGCGTTGCGCCGGCGCAGCGCGTCGTATTCGGCGTCCGAGACCGTCGGCGCGTCGTGCTGGTGGTAGGCGACGTCATGGCCGGCGATCTCCGCCGCCAGGGCCGCCAGCTCCGCTGCCGCCTCTTCCGGCGTCAGCGCATCGACCGGCCGGCCGCGCAGATCCTGGTCGCTCATCCCCGCCTCCCCAGCAGGCTGTCGGCCGCCGCACGCGCCTCTGCCGTGATCTTCGCCCCGGACAGCATCCGGGCGATCTCCTCACGCCGCTCCTCCGCCGTCAATCCCGCCACCTGGGTGACCACGGCCCCGCCGCGATCGGCCTTGCGCACCTGCCAATGGTGGTCGGCACGGGCCGCCACCTGCGGGCTGTGGGTCACCACCAGCACCTGCACCTGCTGCCCGAGGCGCTTCAGCCGCTCGCCCACCGCGTCGGCCACGGCGCCGCCGATGCCGGCATCGACCTCGTCGAAGATCATCGACGGCAGGGTGCCGGGCGTGCCGCGCTGATGCACCAGCACCACCTTGATCGCCAGCATGAAGCGGGCGAGCTCGCCGCCCGAGGCGATCTTGCCGATCGGCCCCGGCGGGCTGCCGGGATTGGCCGCGACCAGGAAGGTGACGCGGTCGAGCCCGGCCGGGCCCCAGTCCGATTCCGCCAGCCGCTCGACCTCGGTGACGAAGCGGGCGCGCTCCATCTTCAGGGGCGGCAGCTCGGCCTTCACCGCCGCATCCAGCTTCGACGCCGCCTTGCGCCGGGCCTTGGACAGCGCCTCGCCGGCCTGGACATAGGCGGTGCGGCTCGCGGCGGCCGCCGCGGCCAGCCGCGCCAGCACCGCCGCCCGGTCCTCGACCAGCGCCAGCCGCTCGGCGAACTGCCGGCGCAGCTCGGGCAGCGCCTCGGTCTCCACCCCGTGCTTGCGGGCCAGGGAGCGCAACGCGTAGAGCCGGTCCTCGAGCCGTTCCAGTTCGCCGGCGTCGAGGTCGATGTCGGCGGAGAAGCGCTCGATCGCCGTGACGGCCTCGGCGGCCTCGTCCAGGGCGCGGCCGAGCTGGTCCAGGATCGGGTCGAGGCGGCCGGCGGCGCGGTCGGCGATGCGCTGCAGCGCTCGCTGCGCCGCCACCAGCGCCCGCTCGGCGCCGCGGTCGCCGGACAGCTCGGAGAGCGCGGCGGTGACGCCCTCCATCACCTTCTCGCGATGCTGCAGCAGGGCGCGGCGCTCGGCCAACTGCGCCTCCTCCCCCGGCTCGGGCGCCAGCGCCTCCAGCTCCTCGACCGAATGGCGCAGGAAACCCTCCTCGGCCTGGGCCCGCTCGGCCTCGGCCAGCGCCTCCTGCTGCCGCCGCTGGGCCGCGCGCCAGGAATCCCAGGCGGTGGCGCAGCCCGCCGCCAGCGCTTCGGCGCCGGCATAGGCGTCGAGCACATCGCGATGGGTCCGGGGGTCGAGCAGGCCCTGGGTCTCGAACTGGCCGTGCACCTCGACCAGCCCGGCGCCGATCTGGCGCAGCAGGCCGATCGACACCGGCTGGTCGTTGACGAAGGCCCGGCTGCGCCCGTCGGCGCCGACGCTGCGGCGCAGCACCAGCGTGTCGTCGACCGGCAGCTCCTGCCCGGCCAGCAGCGCCTTCACCGGATGGCCGTCGGGCAGCAGGAACTCGGCGCTGACGGTCGCGGCCTCGGCGCCGTGCCGCACCAGCCCGGAGTCGCTGCGGCCGCCGAGGGCGAGGCCGAGCGCGTCGAGCAGGATCGACTTGCCGGCCCCGGTCTCGCCGGTCAGCGCCGACAGGCCTTCGGCAAAGCCAAGCGAGAGCTGTTCGATCAGAACCACATTCCTGATCGAAAGTCCGGCCAGCATGGGATCAGAATATCGATTCGAGGGTGCGGTCGAAGAAGTCCTTGTCGTCGGGCGGGCGGATGCCGGATCCGGTCAGCAGCACATAGGCGTCCTGGTACCAGGGGTCGCCAGGATAGTTGTGGCCGAGCACCGCCGCGACGTGCCGCGCCTCCTCCTTCAGCCCGAGCGCGACATAGGCCTCGACCAGCCGCTCCAGCGCCTCCGGCACCTGGCTGGTGGTCTGCCAGGTCTTGACCACGCTGCGGAAGCGGTTGATCGCCGCGTTGTACTCGCCGCGCTTCAGGTAGAAGCGGCCGATCGCCATGTCCTTGCCGGCGAGCTGGTCGTAGGTCAGGTCCAGCTTCAGCTTGGCGTCGCGGGCGTAGTCGCTGCTCGGGAAGCGGGTGATGACGTCGTTCAGCGCATTCGTCGCCAGCTGGGTGATGCGCTGGTCGCGCTCCACATCCGAGATCCGGTCGTAGTAGCACAGCGCCTTCAGGTAATAGGCGTAGGACAGCTCCTCGCTGCCCGGATGCAGGCTGATGAAGCGGTCCAGCGCCACGATCGCGCCGTCATAGTCGCCGCGCTGGTAGCTGGCATAGGCCGACATCAGCTGGGCCTTGGTCGCCCACGTCGAATAGGGGTGCTGCCGCTCGACCTCGTCGAACCGGGTCGATGCCGTCTTGAAGTCCCGTTCGTCGAAGGCCTGCTGCGCCTGGGAATACAGCGCCTCCGGCGGCTGGTCCGCGGCCGGCTTGGCGGTGTCGGAGGAGGAACCGCCGCAGGCGGTGAGAAGAACGGCCGGCAGGACGAGCCCGACCCGCGCCAGGTGGCGAAACTGCAGACGCTTGTTCACTCGATCATCGCCTTCGGTTCTGTCCGGGCCCCTATATACCCACCCCGAACGCGAATGGCGAGACGCCTTCCCGCGGGCAGACGCACGTCGCCCCTCGACGGCAAACCGAGGAGGGGCGACGGCGGCAAGCGGAACGGGATCAGGCGGCGTTGGCGGTGGGCAGCGCAGCGGCGGCCGGCGCGGACCGGGCCCAGGGCTCCGCCGCGGTCTCGGCGCCGAAGCTGGTGTCGTAGCACCAGGCGGTGTCGTCGGCGAACAGCGCCCGCAGCAGTTGGTTGTTCAGCGCGTGGCCGGCCTTGTAGCCGTGGAAATGGCCGAGGATCGGGGCGCCGGCGAGATACAGGTCGCCGATCGAATCGAGGATCTTGTGGCGCACGAACTCGTCTTCGTAGCGCAGGCCCTCGGCGTTCATCACCCGGTCGCCGCTGACCACGATCGCGTTCTCCAGCGACCCGCCGAGCGCGAGGCCGTGGCGGCGCAGCGCCTCGACCTCCTGGGCGAAGCCGAAGGTGCGGGCGCGGGCGATCTCGGTCTTGAAGTTGCCGTTCGCCAGCCGGATCAGGCCTTCCTGATGCGCGATCGCGCGGCTCGGGAAGTCGATCTCGAAGCTGAAGGTGGTGCTGGCCGACGGCGTCAGCCGGGCCCAGCGGTCCTCGGCCGTGACCTCGACCGGGCGCAGCACGCGGATGCAGCGGCGCAGTGCCGGCTGGCTGACCAGCCCGGCGCATTCGATCAGGAACACGAAGGGGGCGGCGCTGCCGTCCATGATCGGCACTTCCGGGCCGTTCAGCTCGACCACCGCATTGTCGACGCCGCAGCCGCGCAGCGCCGCCATCAGATGCTCGATGGTGCCGACGGTGATGCCTTGGGTGTTGCTGATGACGGTGCACAGCCGGGTGTCGGTCACCTTGTCCCAGCGCGCAGTGATGCTGCGCCGGCCCTGGGGGACGTCGGTGCGCACGAAGACGATGCCGGTGTTGATCTCACCGGGGCGCAGCACCATGGTGACGTCCTGGCCGCCATGCAGGCCGACGCCGGTGCACTTGATCGCGGTCTTCAGCGTCTTCTGCGTTGCCGCACCCGATTCCGCCGAGAGATGAGCCACGATTGGGGTGTCCTTCGCTTCGCTTAACATGCGCTTCGCAGCACAAAGTGCTGACAAAGCTTCCCTTTCGGGACGAAGGCACCCTAGACCTCCCGACGCGCCAGAAAAAATCACACTTTGTTTCGGACTGTTACGTTCGCTCGTGCCGCAGAAGATTGCGCGCCGGTGCGGTCAGGGCAGCGTCACCATCAGCACGGTGGCCGAGATGGTCGCCCCGCCCACCACCAGGGTGAAGCCGAGCCCGGAGCTCCACAGCAGCACCGCGATCGTGCCGAAGGTCACCGCCACTACTGGAATCATCCCTCCCCTCCGTGTCTATACACACTGTCCAGGTCTCGCAGTGCCCGCCGAGGTCCGGGCCCGGCACCGGAGAGACGGGCCGTCGAGGCCCGCCTCCCGATGCCGGACCGGTCCGTCAGAGCACGAAGTCGCCGGCCACGAGAGCGACGTTGCCGGTGAGCTGGATGTGGAAGTCGGACACCTTGTCGCCGTTGACGTCGCCGGCGATGGTGGTGACGCCGCTCACCTGGGAGTAGCGCAGCTGCCCGGCGACGCCGGTGTAGAGCCCGGCGCCGATGAAGCTGAAGGCCTGGTTGCCGGCCGCGGCGGTGTTGGCGTCGATCGCCGCCAGGTCGATGCGGTCGGCCTGGGCGTGGCTGAAATCGGTGATCCGGTCCGCATTCGCCCCGACGGCGCTCTCCGCGATCGCCGCGTAGATGAAGCGATCCGCCCCGGTGCCGCCGCTCAGGGTGTCGAGCCCGGCGGCGCCGCGGAGCACGTCGTTGCCGCCATATCCGGACAGCAGGTTCGCCCCGGACGAACCGGTCAGCGTGTCGGCGCCCAGGTTGCTGCCATTGACGTTCTCGATGCCGGTCAGGACATCGCCCTGGGCCTCACCGCCGACGCCGGTGCCCGCGGTCAGGTTGACCGTCACGCCGGCGGCGGCGGTGTAGTAGGTGGCGGTGTCGATGCCCACCCCGCCATCCAGCCGGTCCGCTCCCGCCCCACCGCGGAGCACGTCGTTGCCGCCAAATCCGGACAGCAGGTTCGCCCCGGACGAGCCGATCAGCGTGTCGCCGCCCAGATTGCTGCCGTTGACGTTCTCGATGCCGATCAGGACATCGCCCTGGGCCTCGCCGCCGACGCCGGTGCCCGCGGTCAGGTCGACCGTGACCCCGGTGGTGGCAGCATAGTAGCTGGCGGTGTCGCTGCCCGTCCCGCCGTCCAGCCGGTCGATCCCGCCCGCGCCGCGGAGCACGTCGTTGCCCTCGTAGCCGCTCAGGACATTGTTCGAGGCATTGCCGGTGAGGGTGTCGCCCCCCAGCCCGCCATTGACGTTCTCGATGCCGGAATAGCTGTCGCCCTGGGCCTCGCCGCCGCTGCCCGTCCCGGTCGTCAGGTTGACCGTCACCGCGCCGGCCAGGCCGTAATAGGTGGCGATGTCGACCCCGGCGCCGCCGACCAGCTGGTCGGCCCCGGTACCGCCATCGAGCACGTCATTGCCGGCATCGCCATCGAGCCGGTCGTTGCCGGCATTGCCGCGGAGGATATTGGTGATGTCCGAACCGATCAGGGCATCGCTGCCCCAGCCGCCGGTCGCATTCTCGACGAACTCGAACTCGTCGCCCTCGGCATTGCCGCCGCTGGCGCTGCCCGTCCCCAGATTGATCGAGACGCCGGCCGTGTCCTCGCTGTAGGTCATCGTGTCGATGCCGTTGCCGCCGCTCAACCCGTCGGCTCCGGTGCCACCGCGCAGCACATCGTCGCCATCCTCGCCATACAGGCTGTCGGCGCCGGCCCCGCCTTCGAGCGTATCATCGCCGGTTCCGCCGTAGAGATCGTCATCCGCGTCACCGCCGCTGAGGGCGTCGTCGCCGGCCTCACCGAACAGATCGTCAAGGCCGCCGGCGCCGACGAGGATGTCGTTTCCGTCGTTGCCGATGATGTCGTCCCCACCGCCGGCGCCGGTGATGACGTCGTCTCCGGAGCCGGCGCTGAAGTACATTGCCTCGATGTTGATCGCCCGCGAGCCGTCGCTGGCGGCCGCGCCGTTCAGGGTGAAGCGGAGATCGGCCGAGGAGTAATAGCGATTCATTCTCAGAAAGTCATTGCCGGAACCACCATCGACGATGTCGATCCCGCCGGTGGTCAAGATCAGGTCGTCGCCGGCGCCGCCGTTCAGCCGATCATTGGCGCCTTCATCGCTGATGACATTGAGATCTTCGTCAAAGAGCAGGTCCGCGCCGTCACCGCCATTGAGCGTGTCGTTGCCGTCGCCGCCCGTCAGCGTGTTGGCCGCGATATCACCGGTCAGCGTGTCGTCGAACTGGCTGCCGATGACATTCTCGATCCCGAGCAGCTGGTCGCCCTGTGCTTCACCACCAGCTCCGGTGCCGGCCAGCAGATTGACCGTGACCCCGGCGCCACTGTTTTCATAGTGTGCCGTGTCGATGCCGGCATCGCCGTGCAGATTGTCGGCGCCGGCCCCGCCCCACAGATTATCGTTGTCGTTGCCGCCGTTCAGGCCGTCATTGCCGTCTCCACCGAGGAGAGTGTCGTTGCCGCCCTCGCCCTTGAGCCAGTTGTTCCCCGACGATCCCGTCAGGGTGTCGTTGTATTGGGAGCCCTGGAGATGCTCGATGTCGGAGCCGACGGTGTCGCCCGAGGCGTCGCCGCCGGAGCCCGTTTGCCCGATCGTGACCGTCACGGCGCCCGCGCTGCCGAGATAGATCGCCCAGTCGATGCCGGCGCCGCCGATCAGGACATCCGCGCCGCCCTGGCCGGCGAGATAGTCGTCGCCGTCGCCGCCTTCGAGCCTGTCGCTGCCGACATCGCCGTACATGTCGTCGGTCCCGGTCCCGCCGCGGATCACGTCATCTCCGATCCCGCCGCCGATGGAGTCGTCGCCGTCCTCACCCTCCAGTGTATCATTGCCGTCATCGCCGTTGATGATATCCCGGTCGAGGCCGCCATAGATGGTGTCGTTGTCGGCACCGCCACGCAGGTCATCGATGCCTTCGTCGCCGTACAGCGTGTCCGCGCCCGCACCGCCGGCAAGGGTGTCATTGCCGAGGTTGCCGCCGAGAGAATCGGCTCCGGCGTCGCCGCCGATGTCGTCGTCGTCGTCGCCGCCGTTGATGAAGTCGTCCCCGTCGCCGCCCTCGATGCCGTCGGTGCCGGCGCCGCCATCGATGACATCGTTGCCGCTGCCGGCCACGATCAGGTCATAGCCTTCGCCCCCACTGATCTCGTCGTTGCCATCGCCGCCAAGGATCAGATCGTCGCCAAGCCCGCCGGAAATATCGTCATTTCCGGTCCCGCCATCGATCCCGTCGTGGCCGCCGTTGCCCAGGATCGTGTCGTGGCCGCCGAGACCGACGATGTCGTCGTTGTTGCCGGTGCCGTTGAGCGTGTCGTTGCCCGGTGTGCCAAAGATTTCCGCCATGGGTCTCTCCTCGAATGCTGCGCGCAGGCTCGCCTTGCGGCCCGCGCCGATGGGGTTGGGTCCGGCCGCGCCCCGCACGGCGCGGCCGGGCACGGCGGGTCTCCCGACCGGGAGTCCGTGCCGCGCTTGGTGGCGGCGACGGCCGGATGGGCCGCCGATGCCGCCGGTGGTGTTCGCTTGGGTCCCGCTGTCCGGGACATGCGCCTCAGCCGGTCGCCCGCGATGTCGTCGCATCCCGGGTCGCCGGCGGACCGCCGTCGTCTTTCCGGCATCCGACACGCCGAAGCGTTCAGAACGCCGTCGCTGATCTTTGCTTCACCGCCCTCCGCGGCATGACATGCCGTCCGTTGCGTGGGATCGACTAAGGCCCTACACCGGCGTGTCATTGGGCCAATAGTCCCAAATGTTAGTATCGCAAGCGCGGAATCGAACTTTCTTGATGATTCCGCAATGTTGCCGCAAATTTGGTTATCCAATGCCCCCGGACTGCCGACATCGGCACACAATGATGCGGCACAGGTAAAGTAGCAGTCCTAGACAACATACGTTCGGAGGGTTGTTATCATGGTTCTGCGGCGCTCGTTTTTTGAAGTATCTTTCGCCGTCACCGCCCGCGGACCTTCGATACTGCTGGTCAGAACCGGGAATCGGGACGAATTCGAACCCGGGCCTTGCCGGCGGATGCCCTTCCGTTGACCGGGCAGGCCGAGGCCATCCTCCGGACGGTCGAGCGCATCTATGACAGCGCCTTCGAGCCCGATGCCTGGACGCAATGCCTGGATGCCGTGCGCGACCTGATGGGCGCGGAGCACGCCATCTTCCACCGCACCGTCCAGGGCGCCGTGGTCACCAGCGTCAGCTGCCAGCGTCTGACCGGGGTGATGGAGCAGGTCTCGCACCGCATCAGCGACCCGTTCTTCATCGACCATATCGACCGGCTGCCGGTCGGCCCCGCGGTCGCGCAGACCAGCTACATCTCGATGGAAGCCTTCGCCCGGACCGACTACTACAACACCGTCGTCCGCCCGATCGGGGGCGGCCAGGCCGCCGTCGCCCTGCCATGGCGCAACGGCAGCGACGTGGCGAGCATCATCGTCTGCCGGCCGCTGGCCGCCGACCGATTCACGCGTGACAATCTGCGGGTGCTCGACCTGCTCACGCCGCATCTCGCCACCGCGGGCCGGCTGGCGCGCCGGCTGGCCATGGAGCAGGCGGTGGTCGATGCGATGGGGATCGGCGTGGTGCTGGTCGATCGCGCGGCGGCGCCGATCCACATGAACCCGCAGGCGGAGGCGTTCATCGCCGCGGCCGACGGCCTCTCCGTCTCGTCACGGCGCCTGGTGGCCGGGACCGCGGCCGAGACCAGGATGCTGCACGAAGCGGTCGCCGCCACGGCGATGACCCGGTCGGGCATCGCGGCGGCGGATTCGACGATCCGCTGGGTCGCCAACCGGCGGATCCAGGTCCCGATCCGCCGCCGCGTGCCGAAATGCCCCCTGGTCCTCACCATCATCCCGGCGAATGCCCTGGAGCAGAAGCTGGGCCTGGATCGCCCGGCCGAGGCGGCGATCCTGATCTCCGACCCGTCCATCACCCATTCCGGCGGGATGGAGCAGTTGATCTCGCTGCACGGGCTGACCCGGCGCGAGGCCGAGCTGGTGTCCCTGATCGTCGACGGCGTCCGTCTGGCGGAAGCGGCGGAGATCCTGGACATCACGGTCGGGACGGCGCGGCAGTACCTGAAATCGGTGTTCTCGAAGACCGGCGCCGAGAGCCAGGCCGACCTGGTCCGCCTGGTGCTGCGCGGCTACTGACGCCAAGAAAAAAGCCGCCCACGCGAGGCGGGCGGCCGAGGCACAGAAAAATCCCCACCGGCCGCGAGGGGAGCTTGCGGCCGGTGGAAGCGGTGGAACGAACCGGCCTCAGTTCGCCTGGCGGCGGAGGAAGGCCGGGATGTCGAGCGCGTCCTCGTCGCTGCGCGGCAGCGGAGCGCGGCCGGCATCGATCGCCAGGCGCTGCTGCGCCACCGGACGCGGCGCCTCGGGGGCCCGTGGCGGCTCGGCCGCGCGCGGCGCCAGCTCCTGGCGCAGCGTCGGCTCGTGATGCGACTCCGGCTGCGGCTGCTCCTCTTCCCGCAGCAGGCCGGTGACCCGCCGGAACAGGCCCAGCTTCTTGCGCCCTTCCGCCGGGGCGGCCGGAGCCGCCTCGGCCGGGCGCGGCGCCGCCGCCTGCGGGGCCGCCATCGGGGCCGGACGCGCCGCGCCGAAGCCCGGGCGCGCCCCCGCCGACATCGCCGCCGGGGCCCGGGCCTGCTGCACCGCCGGCTCCTGCATCTCGGCGACCGCCGGCTCGGCCTCGTCCTCGTAGTCCGGCTCCGGTGCCGCCTCGACCGGGGCGGCCGCCGCCGGGGTCTGCGGCTCGACCGCAGCCGGAGCGACCGGCTTCGGCGCCGGCTGGGCCATGGCGAAGCGCTGCGGCGTCACCGCCGCCGGGCGGGCGGGCATCATCGGCTGCGGCGCCACCGGGGCGACCGCCGGCTGCTGCGGCTTGGCGGCACCGGGCAGCGTGGTGGTGCTGTAGGTCTGCGGCCGCGCCGCCTGGTTGATCGCCATGTCGATGCCGGTGGCGACCACCGACACCCGGACCTTGCCCTCCATGGTCTCGTCGAAGGTCGAGCCGAAGATGATGTTGGCGTCGGGGTCGACCTCGTCGCGGATGCGGTTGGTCGCCTCGTCGACCTCGTACAGGGTCATGTCGAGGCCGCCCGTGATGTTGATCAGGACGCCCTTGGCCCCCTTCATCGAGATGTCGTCGAGCAGCGGGTTCGAGATCGCGGCCTCGGCGGCGCTGATCGAGCGACGCTCGCCCTCGGCCTCGCCGGTGCCCATCATCGCCTTGCCCATCTCGGCCATCACCGTGCGGATGTCGGCGAAGTCGAGATTGATCAGGCCCGGCTGCACCATCAGGTCGGTGACGCCGCGCACGCCCGAATGCAGCACCTCGTCCGCCATCCGGAAGGCGTCCGCGAAGGTCGTCTTCTCGTTGGCGATGCGGAACAGGTTCTGGTTCGGGATGATGATCAGGGTGTCGACATACTGCTGCAGCTCCTGCAGCCCCTGCTCGGCCATGCGCATGCGGTGCGCGCCCTCGAAGTGGAAGGGCTTGGTCACCACGCCGACGGTCAGGATGCCCTGCTCGCGCGCCGCCCGGGCGATCACGGGTGCCGCACCGGTGCCGGTGCCGCCGCCCATGCCGGCGGTGATGAACACCATGTGGGCGCCGTCGAGATGGGCGACGATGAGCTCCATCGCCTCCTCGGCCGAGGCCCGGCCGATGTCCGGCCGCGACCCGGCGCCGAGGCCCTGGGTCAGCCCGGCGCCGAGCTGGATCCGCTTCTGCGCCGCGGAGCCGGCCAGCGCCTGCGCGTCGGTGTTGGCCACCACGAATTCGACCCCGGCCAGGTTGGCCCGGATCATGTTGTTGACGGCGTTGCCGCCGGCGCCGCCGACACCAACCACGGTGATCCGCGGCTGGAGGCTGATATCACCCTGCGGGATGCTGAGATTGATCATGTCGATGCTCCCCTACTGTCCCCTATTCACCCGGTCCGCTTCCATCCGTCCGATCCGTGCTCCCGGCATCGCCCCGGATGGGCGGGCGTGCCGGGTTTATTGGTCTCTGCTCAGAGGTTGTCACGGAACCACCCTCCGATCCGGCTGAGGAAGCCGCCGCCCGCGGCGCCGGTCTCCTCCAACCCCGGGCCCGAGCCGACCAGGTCGGCAGGCCCCGAAATGGCGTAGGCCAGGAGGCCCGTCGCCGTCGAAAAGCTCGGCCCCGCGGTCGCCTCGGCCAGGCCGTCGAGGCCCAGCGGGCGGCCCATGCGGACCTGCTTGTCCAGCACCAATTGCGCCAGCTCGCGCGCGCCCTGCAGCTGCGAGCCGCCGCCGGTCAGCACCACGCGGCGGCCGAAGGCCTTGTCGAAGCCGCTGGCCTCGAGCCGCGAGCGCACCATCTCGAAGATCTCCTCCATCCGGGGCTGGATGATCCCGGTCAGCAGGCTCTTCGGCACATGGGTCGGCTGGCTGTCCTCTTCCTCGCCGACCTGCGGCACGTCGATCACCTCGCGGTCGTCGGCGACCGAGGGCAGGGCCGAGCCGTACAGGGTCTTCATTCGCTCGGCGTGGACGACCGGGGTGGTCAGGCCGCGGGCGATGTCGTTGGTGACATGGGCGCCGCCGACCGGCAGGCAGTCGGCGAACACCAGCCGGCCCTCGATGAACACCGCCAGCGAGGTGGTGCCGCCGCCCATGTCGATCACGGTGCAGCCCAGCTCGCGCTCGTCCGGCACCAGGCAGGCCAGGCCCGAGGCGTAGGGCGAGAGGATGACGCTCTCGACCTCGAGATGGGCCCGGTTGACACAGCTGGTCAGGTTGCGCACCGCGCCGGTGTTGGCGGTGATCAGGTGCAGGTCGATGCTCAGGGACTCGCCGACCATGCCGCGCGGGTCGCGCACGCCGCGGACCTCGTCGAGGCCGTAGCTGATCGGCACGGCGTGGATCACCTCGGCGTCGGTGGCGATGCTGCCGTTGAAGGCGCGGGCGGCGCGGCGCAGGTCGTTGTCGGTGACCTCGCGGCCGCCGACCGGCACCTGGAGCGACAGGCTCTGCGACGCCGGATGGCCGCCGGAAAGGTTGACGATCACCTCGTTGACGGTCTCGCCGGCCATCTGCTCGGCCGCCTGCACCGCCAGGGCGATGGTCTTCTCCGCCGCGTCGAGTTCGACGATCGAACCGGCGCGGACACCGCGGCTGGCCTGGTGGCCGATGCCGATGACCTGGGCCTTGCCCTCGTCGACCACGCGGGCGATGAAGCACACGACCTTGGTCGTGCCGAGATCGACCGCGGCGACGATCGAGCCCCTGGCGCGGGTGCGGGGGCGGCGCATCGCGTTAAATCCCATGAGAGCCATCCGCGCCGCCCATCACGACTTGTCCTTGGTCGGCGCCCGCTGCGCCGCCGCCGCGGGGGTGAGCTGGATGACCATGCGGTCGCCCAGGCGCAGATCGACCGCCACGATGTCGCGGTCCAGCACCGACTCCTTGCGCTGCGCCTCGTCCAGCCGGGCCAGCGCCGGGGCGACGTCGCCGTCCGGCAGCCTCACGGTGACGTGGTTGTCGAGCACCAGGTCCCAGCGCCGGCCGCCGACCCGCATGGCCGAGCGGATCCGGCGGGCGATGTCCGGCGTCTTCGACAGCGCGTCGATCAGCACCGCCGCGGTCGCGGCCGCATCGCCGCCGACCACCATCGGCAGGTCCGGATAATCGGCCACCGACGGCACCGGCAGGACATGGCCCTCGCGGTCGATCAGGCTGAAGCTCTGGTTGTTCTGCCACAGCGCCAGCGGCATCCGCTCCTCGATCCGGACGAACACCGTGTCCGGCAGCCGGCGCTCGACGCTGGCCGACCGGATCCAGGGGATGTCCAGCAGCGCCGCCTGCGCCGCGCCCGGATCGAGGTCGAAGATCGGGTCGCCGCGGCCGACGCCGAGCGCCGCCATGATGGCGCCGCCATCGACCGACCGCCGGCCCTCGACCAGAACCTCCTGCACCGAGAAGCCGGCCGCCACGGTCAGGCCCATCACCGCGCCATGGATGCCGCGCCCGGCCGCGGTCAGCGTACCGCTGGTCCACAACGCGGCCAGCAGGCCGAACACGGCGATGCCGCCCAGCGCCATGCCACCCAGGCGCAGCGCCGCCGCCTGGCGCCGGGCCATCGGCTTGCGGCGTACCGAGGTGCCGCCGCTGCCGCGCCGGCGCGCGGCGTCGGGCTCGGCGCTCAGCGACCGCATGCGGCGTCCTCCAGCAGCCATTCGCACAGATCAGCGAAGTCGACGCCGACATGCTTGGCCTGCTCCGGCACCAGCGAGATCGGGGTGAAGCCCGGCTGGGTGTTGATCTCGAGGAAGTAGAGACCTTCGCTGCCCGGCCGGGTGTCGTCCCAGCGGAAATCGGTGCGGCTGATGCCGCGGCAGCCGAGCGTCCGGTGCGCCAGCAGCGCCAGGCGCATGGCCTCGGCGAAGACCGCGTCCGGCACCTGCGCCGGCAAAGTGTGGACGGCGTGGCCCTCGGTGTATTTCGCGTCGTAGTCGAAGAAGGCGTGGGTGTGCGCGATCTCGGTCACGGTCAGGGCGCGGTCGCCCATCACGCCGACCGTCAGCTCGCGGCCCGGCACGTATTCCTCGACCAGCGCGTCGCCGTAGCCCCAGCCGGCGAGGTCGATCGGCGGCGCATTGTCGTTGGCGCGGACGATGCGGACGCCGACGCTGGAGCCCTCGGCCGCCGGCTTGACCACATAGGGCGGCTCCATCAGATGGCGCTCGGCCACCTGCTCCGGCGGCGCGACCACGCCGCGGGCGGTGCGGATGCCGACGGCACCGACCACCTGCTTGGTCGCCGGCTTGGACATGGCGATCGCCGAGGGCCGCACGCCGGAATGGGTGTAGGGCAGGCCCAGCATGTCGAGCACACCCTGGATGGTGCCGTCCTCGCCGCCCTTGCCGTGCAGCGCGTTGAACACCACGTCGGGCGCCGGCCGCAGGGCGCGCAGCAGCGCGTCGAGGTCGCGGCCGACATCGATCAGCTCGACCCGATGGCCGCGCCCCCGCAGCGCCACGGCGACGGCCTTGCCGGAGACGAGGCTGACCTCGCGCTCCGCCGACCAGCCGCCGTAGAGGACTGCAACGGATTTCATCGAGCGGCCCCCGCGGTCCGCTTGGCGCGCAGTGCGTCGAGCTCGGTGGGCAGGGCGTTGGCCCAGGCGGTGATGTTGCCGGCGCCGAGGCAGACCACGAAATCGCCCGGCTCGGCCAGGTCGTAGGCGAGCTGGGCCAGCGCCTCCGGCCCCGGCAGCGGGATCACCCGGCGGTGGCCGCTGTCGCGCAGCCCCTCGACCAGGGCCGAGCGGGTGGCGCCTTCGACCGGCGCCTCGCCGGCGGCATAGACATCCGCGACCACGACGATGTCGGCGTCGTTGAAGCAGGTGCAGAATTCCTGGAACAGGCTGGCCAGCCGGCTGTAGCGGTGCGGCTGCACCACGGCGATCACCTTGTGCTTCTGGGTCGCGGCCCGGGCCGCCTTGAGCACCGCCGCAATCTCCACCGGATGGTGGCCGTAATCGTCGATCACCGTCACACCGCCCGACTCGCCAGTCTTGGTGAACCGGCGCTTGACCCCGGCGAAGCGCGCAAGCGTTTCGATGATCTGCCCGTCGTCCATTCCCATCTCATGGGCCACGGCGATTGCGGCCAATGCATTCTGGATATTGTGTTGCCCGAGCATTGGCAACACAATATCGCGTATCAGACGGCTTTTTCCGGACTGCCGATCCTGGAGCACGGCGGTGAAGCGCGAGCCGCGCGTTTCGATCGAAAAATCGATCGCGCGGACGTCGGCCTGCGGGCTGAATCCGTAGGTGACGATGCGCCGGTCGGTGACCCGCGAGATCAGCGCCTGCACCTCCGGATGGTCGATGCAGAGGACGGCGAAGCCGTAGAACGGCGTGTTGGTGACGAACTGCTCGAACGCCGCCTTGACCGAGTCGAAATCGCCGTAGAAGTCGAGATGCTCGGGGTCGATGTTGGTGACCACGACGATGGTCGCCGGCAGCCGGGTGAAGGTGCCGTCGCTCTCATCGGCCTCCACCACCATCCAGTCGCCCTGGCCGAGCCGGGCGTTGGTGCCGTAGGCGTTGATGATGCCGCCATTGATCACGGTCGGGTCCATGCCGGCGCCGTCGATCATCGCCGCCACCAGGCTGGTGGTGGTGGTCTTGCCGTGGGTGCCGCCGATCGCGATCGACCATTTCAGCCGCATCAGCTCGGCCAGCATCTCGGCCCGGCGCACCACCGGGATCGAAGCGGCGCGGGCGGCCTTGACCTCGGGATTGTCGCTCTTCACCGCCGATGAGACCACGACCACCGCGGCGTCGCCGAGATGGGCCGCGGCATGGCCGATCTTGACGTCGATGCCGGCCTTGCGCAGGCGCAGGACATTGGCGCCCTCGGCCACGTCGGTGCCCTGCACCGAATAGCCGAGATTGTGCAGGATCTCGGCGATCCCGCTCATGCCGATGCCGCCGATCCCCACGAAGTGGATCATCCCAATGTCGAGCGGCATCTGCCTCATCGGCGGTACTCCTAACTTACGCTCCAGTTGCGGCCGACGCGCGAGCGCCCGCCTCCTGCCCGGCAAGGGCGAGGACGAGGTCGGCGAGTCGGTCGGCGGCATCCGGATGGGCTGCGGCGCGCGCGGCGCCGGCAGCCTCCACCAGAACGGAGGGGCGGGTGTACAGGTGTTCGAGACGCGATGCCAGCACTTCCGGAGTGAGCTCCGACTGCGGCATCAGCCACCCCCCGCCCGAGGCCGAGATGGCCCTGGCATTGGCGGTCTGGTGGTCGTCCATGGCGAAGGGATAGGGCACCAGGATGGCGGGGCGGCCGATCGTCGCAAGCTCGGCGGCGGTCGAGGCGCCGGACCGGCAGATCACCAGCTGGGCCGCGACCAGCCGCTCCGGCACGTCGTCGAAGAAGGTCGACAGCGTGGCGTCGGCGCCGATCGCGGCGTAGCGGCCACGGCAGGCCTCGATGTCCTCGGGCCGGCACTGCTGCACGATCGACAGCCGGGTCCGCAGCGCCTCCGGCAGCAGCGCCACCGCGGCCGGGATCAGTTCGCTGAACACCCGCGCGCCCTGGCTGCCGCCGAGAACCAGCAGGGTCAGCCTGCCGTCCTCCGCCGGGGCCGGATAAGGCGCGCCGGACTTGGCCGCGATCGCCGGGCGGACCGGGTTTCCGGTGACCTCGACTCGACGGTTCTCCTGGCCTGCCGCCGCCTGCAGCGGGAAGCCGGTGGCGATGGTCGCGGCGCGGCCGGCCAGCCAGCGGTTGACCCGGCCGAGCAGCGCGTTCTGCTCGTGCAGCAGCACCGGGATGCCGGCGCGCGAAGCGGCCAGCACGGTCGGGGCCGAGGGGTAGCCGCCGAAGCCGACCACGGCAGCCGGCCGGTGGCGGCGCAGCACGCCGCTTGCGTCGAGATAGCCGAGGCCGAGCAGGGTCGCGGTCTTGAGCTTGCCGAGCAGCCCCGGCGCCACGGTGGCGGAGCGGACGGCGTCGACCGGCACCTCGGGCAGCCGGTCGCCGAAGGCGCGGCCGCGGGGGTCGGTCGCCAGGCGCACGGCATGGCCGCGGGCGATCAGCGTCCGGGCCAGCGCCTCCGCCGGGAAGACATGGCCGCCGGTGCCGCCCGCGGCGAGCAGGATGGGACGAGCACCACTCACCGCATGCCCCCGCTTCCGGCATGCCGCCGGGTCAGGGCCAGCACCATGCCCATGCCGTAGCCGAGCGCGATCAGGGACGAGCCGCCATAGGAGACGAAGGGCAGCGTCATGCCCTTGGTCGGAATCAGGTGCAGGGTCGAGGCCATGTTGATCGCCGCCTGCAGCCCGAACTGGGTGACCAGCCCGACCACCGCCAGCATGATGAACAGGTTGGTCTCGTTCATCACCCGCGACAGGCCGCGGACGACGATGAAGGCGAACAGCGCCACCAGAGCCAAGCAGAAGAACAGGCCGAACTCCTCGCCGCCAACGGCGAAGATGAAATCGGCATGGGCGTCCGGCAGGTACAGCTTGACCGAGCCCTCGCCCGGGCCGGTGCCGAACAGCCCGCCATTGGTGAAGGCCTCGAGCGCCCGGTCGACCTGGTAGTTGTCGCCGGTCGAGGGGTCGAGGAAGCGGTCGATGCGGCTGCGCACATGCTCGAACAGGAAGTAGGAGCCGACCAGGCCGCCGGTGCCCATGGCGATCAGCCCGACCACCAGGAACATCGGCAGCCCGGCGATGAAGAACTGGATGAACCAGACCGCGGTGACCACCACGGTCATGCCGAGATCCGGCTGAGAGAGCAGCAGGAAGGCGATCAGGGCGTAGAGCACGGTCGAGGCGATGTAGCCGGGGAAGCCCGGCCGGGTCTTCTGCTGCGCGAACAGCCAGGCGGCGGCCACGGCGAAGGCCGGCTTGACGAATTCCGAGGGCTGCAGCGACAGGCCGGGCAGCTGGATCCAACGGGTCGCGCCCTTGATCTCGACCCCGACGAACAGCGTGGCGAAGACGCCGAGCACGGACACGAGCAACACGATCGCCGCGGTGCGCCGGATCGCCGACGGGCTCATCAGCGAGACCATGAAGGTCAGCACGATGGCCGGCAGCAGCATCATCAGATGGCGTTCGATGAAGTAGAACTCGCCGAGATTGATGCGTTGGGCCACGGCCGGGCTGGCGGCCAGGATCAGGATCGAGCCGATGCCCATGATGATGCCGAGCAGCAGCAGCATCCAGCGGTCGACGGTCCACCACCAGCGGCCGATGACCGAGCTGTCGGCGCGATCCAGGGTCACCATCTAGAGCTCCCCCCTCTCCACCCGGACCTGCAGCCCCTTGACCGAGGCGGCGAAGGCCTCGCCGCGCGCCTCGAAATTGGCGAACTGGTCGAAGGAGGCGCAGGCCGGCGACAGCAGCACCACGGCACCGGTGGCGCCGTCGGCCGCGGCGGCGCGATAGGCGGCCTCGACGGCGGCGTCGAGGTCGGTCGAGCGCTGATACGGCACCCGGCCCTCGAGATGGGCGGCGAATTTGGGCGTGCCCTCGCCGATCAGGAAGGCTTGGGCCACCCGCGGCAGGTAGGGGTCGACCGCCTCCAGCCCGCCCTCCTTGGGCCGGCCGCCGGCGATCCAGTAGATCGTGTCGTAGGAGCCGAGCGCCTTGGCCGCCGCGTCCGGGTTGGTGCCCTTGCTGTCGTTGACGAAGCGGATGCCGGCGATGGTGCCGACCAGCTGCTGGCGGTGGGCCAGGCCCGGGAAGGTGCGGATCGCCGCGGCCAGAATCTCGGCGGACACGCCGGCGGCGCGCGCAGCAGCCCAGACGCAGGCGGCGTTCTGGCCGTTATGGGCGCCCGGCAGGGCCGGCGCCTGGCGCAGGTCGAGCACCGGACGGGCCTGCCCTTCGGTGGCGTCGTGCAGCACGAAGTCGCGGACGAAGACGCCGCCTTCGACCGCGCGCTCGGCCGAGATCGGGATCGCCCGGATCTCCGGCCGCGCCCTGGTCTTCGCGAACACCGCGCGGGAATAGTCGTCGTCGACCCCGATCACCGCGGTGCCGCCCGGACGGATGCCGTCGAGCAGCCGGGTCTTGGCGGCGACGTAGCCGACCATGTCCGGATAGCGGTCGAGATGGTCGGGGGTGATGTTGATGAAGACGCCGATCGACCACGGCACCTCGGTGATGGTCTCGAGCTGGTAGGACGAGACCTCCAGCACGTACCAGCCGCCGGGCCCGACGGGCCTGAGGCCGAGCGCGGCGGGGCCGAGATTGCCGCCGGCCTCGGAGTCGATGCCGGCCGCCTCGAACACGTGCTGCAGCAGCGCCGTGGTGGTCGACTTGCCGTTGGTGCCGGTGACGCCGAGGAAGCCCGCCTCGGGCAGCGCCTCGGCCAGCAGGTCGATGTCGCCGACCAGGCGGCTGCCGGCCTCCAGCGCCCGGGCCACCGCCGGATGCGGCTGCGGATGGGTGCGCGGGATGCCGGGGCTGAGCATCACCAGATCGATGCCGGCCATGCCTTCGGCGGCGAAGTCGCGCACCAGCACACCCTCGCGCTCGGCGAAGGAGCGGCCGGCGACCTTGTCGTCCCAGGCGGCCACCGTCACGCCGGCCGCCTTCAGCGCCCGGATCGCGGCGGTGCCCGACTTGCCGAGGCCGAGGACGGCGACGCTGCGGCCCTGGAGATGCGAGAGGTCGATCATCCGATCACCGCAGCTTCAGGCTGGAGAGGCCGATCAGGGCCAGGATCACGGCGATGATCCAGAACCGGATCACGATGGTCGGTTCGGCCCAGCCCTTCTTCTCGTAGTGGTGGTGCAGCGGCGCCATGCGGAACACCCGCTTGCCGGTCAGCTTGAAGCTGGCGACCTGGACGATCACCGACACCGCCTCGAGCACGAACAGGCCGCCGATGATCGCCAGCACCAGCTCGTGCTTGGTGATCATGGCGATGGCGCCGAGCGCGCCGCCCATCGACAGCGACCCGGTGTCGCCCATGAACACCATGGCCGGGGGCGCGTTGAACCAGAGGAACCCCAGCGCCCCGCCGATCAGGGCGCCGCAGAACACCGCCAGCTCGCCGGCGCCCGGGGCATGATGGATCTGCAGATATCCGGCGAACACCGCATTGCCGGCGAGGTAGGCGATCAGGCCGAAGCAGGTGGCGGCGATGATCACCGGCATGGTGGCGAGGCCGTCGAGCCCGTCGGTCAGGTTGACCGCGTTCGAGGCGCCGACCATGACCAGCATGGCGAAGGGGAAGAACAGGATGCCGAGCTCGACCATGACATCCTTGAGGAACGGGATCGCGACCGCGGTCTCGCGAACCTCCGGCGTCACCTGCAGGTACCAGAACACCGCGACCAGCGCGATCGCCGCCTGCACCACCAGCTTCAGCCTGCCGGACAGGCCCTTGGGGTTGCGCTTGGTCAGCTTCAGGTAGTCGTCGCCGAAGCCGACCAGGCCGAAGCCGACCGTGACCAGCAGGGTGATCCAGACGAAGGCGTTGCGCAGATCGGCCCAGAGCAGGGTCGAGACCACGATCGCGATCAGGATCATCAGCCCGCCCATGGTCGGCGTGCCGCGCTTCTTGAAATGGCCCTCCGGCCCGTCCTCGCGGATCGGCTGCCCGGCCCCCTGCCGCGACTTCAGCCACCGGATCATCGCCGGGCCGATGACGAAGGCGATGACGAGCGCCGTCATCACCGCGGCCCCGGTCCGGAAGGTCAGGTACCGGAACAGGTTGAAGATCAGCGCCTGGTCGGCGAGCGGGGCGAAGAGGGCCGGAAGCACCGGGACCGTTCCTTTCAGAGGCCGTGGGTCAGAGGCCGTTGGCGACGCGCTTGGGCGAGGCCTGGGGGGCCCGGCTTTCGCGCGCCACATGCAGATGTTCCAGCGCCTCGACGAGCACGGCCATGCGGCTGCCGAGCGAGCCCTTGACCATGACGCAGTCGCCCGGGCGCACCGCCTCGGCCAGCACCGGCGCCAGGGCGGCGCTGTCGGCCGCGTGGGCGCCGCGCCGGCCTTCCGGCAGGGCATCGTGCAGCTGCTTCATGTCCGAGCCGCAGGTGAAGACGAGGTCGATGTCGTTGGCCAGCACGTGCTGCTTCAGGCCCGCGTGCAGGGCCGGCGCGTCGGGCCCGAGCTCCAGCATGTCGCCGAGCACGGCGATGCGGCGCCCGTCCGGGCCGCTGTCGACCCCGCCCAGCACGGCCAGGCTGGCGGCGACCGAGACCGGGCTGGCGTTGTAGCTCTCGTCGATCAGCACCAGCTTGCCGGCCTGGCCGCCGCGCTGCAGCTCGATGGTGACGCGGGCGCCGCGGCCGCGCAGCGGCGTGATCCGGCCCATGGCCCGGGCGGCGCCGGCGATGTTGGCGCCCATCGCCTTGGCCGCCAGCAGCACCGACAGGCTGTTCAGCACCCAGTGCTTGCCCGGGGCCGACAGGGTGTAGCGCAGCGGCTCGCCCAGGATCACGGCGTTGACCGCGCTGGCCGCGGTGTGCAGCGAGCAGTCGACCAGCCGGGCATCGGCCTCGGCATGCTCGCCGAAGCTCCAGATCCGGCCGACGCCCTGGGTCCGGGCATGGGCCACCAGCCGCGGGAAGAACGGGTTGTCGCGGTTCAGGATCGCCGTGCTTTCCGGCCCCATGCCGCGGAAGATCTCCGCCTTGGCGTCGGCGATGCCGTCGACCGAGTCGAAATGGGCGGCGTGCACCGCCTCGACATTGGTGATGATGGCGACATCCGGCTCGACCAGGCGCGACAGCGGCGCGATCTCGCCGGCATGGTTCATGCCGAGCTCGAACACGCCATAGGCGACCTGCTCCGGCATCCGCGACAGGCTGAGCGGCGCGCCCCACTGGTTGTTCAGGTTGCCCTGCGAGGCATAGGCCGGCGCGGTGGCCGACAGGGCCAGCTTCAGCGCCTCCTTGGTGCTGGTCTTGCCGACCGAGCCGGTGACCCCGACGACCCGCGCCTCGCTGCGCATGCGGGCGAAGCGCGCCAGGTCGGTCAGCCCGTCCAGGGTGTCCTCGACCACCAGCAGCGGCGCGTCATGCGGCACGCCCTGCGGCACTCGGTCGACCATGACCGCCGCGGCGCCCTTGGCCAGGGCGTCCTTGACGTAGTCGTGGCCGTCGAAGTTCGGCCCGCGCAGCGCCACGAACAGGTCGCCCGCCACGACCGAGCGGCTGTCGATCGAGACGCCGGCCGCCGACCACTCGCCGACCTGCATGCCATTGGTTGCGGCGGCCGCCTCCGCGGCCGGCCAGAGCGCAGGGTTGGTCATGGCGTTCGTCTCCATCGCGGGTCGCTCTTCACTTCGGTCACGGCTGCGCGCGCCTGCTCCGCATCGTCGAACGGTCGCACGTCATCGCCGATAATCTGGCCGGTCTCATGGCCTTTTCCGGCCACGACCAGGACATCACCGGGGCCAAGCCCCTCCACCGCGGCGCGGATCGCCTCGGCCCGGTCGCCGATCTCGGCGGCGCCGGGGCAGCCGGCCAGCACCTGGCGGCGGATCTCGGCCGGATTCTCGCTGCGCGGGTTGTCGTCGGTGACGATCACGCGGTCGGCCAGGCGCGCCGCGATCTCGCCCATCAGCGGGCGCTTGGCGCGGTCGCGATCGCCGCCGCAGCCGAACACCACGACCAGGGCGCCGCTGGTGTGCGGGCGCAGGGCGGCCAGCACCGTCTCCAGCGCCCCCGGCTTGTGCGAGTAGTCGACATAGACCGGGGCGCCGTTCGGATGGCTGGCCACGAGCTCGACCCGGCCCGGGATGCCCTTGAGCTGCTCCAGCAGCCCGGCGGCGGCGTCGAGATCGGCGCCGTCGGCCGTCACCAGCGCCAGGGCGGTCAGCACGTTGTAGGCCTGGAAGCCGCCGACCAGCGGCAGCTCCGCCCGATAGGACCGGCCGCCGGCGGTGAAGCGCAGGTCGATGCCATGCGGCAGCGGCTCGGCCAGGTCCAGCCGGAACTCTCGGCCCTCGCGGCCCAGGGTCAGCGCGGTGCGCCCGGCGGCGCGGGTGCGGGCGACGAGGCCTGCCGCCTCCGGCACGTCGGCATTGATCACGGCGGTGCCGCCGGGCTGCAGCACCTGGTCGAACAGCCGCGCCTTGGCCGCCAGGTACTCCGCCATGGTGGCGTGGTAGTCGAGATGGTCCTGGGTGAAGTTGGTGAAGGCCGCCAGCGTCACCCGCACCCCGTCGAGCCGGAACTGGTCGAGCCCGTGCGACGATGCTTCCAGCGCCAGCTTGGTCACCCCGGCCGCGGCCAGGTCGGCCAGCTCGGCATGCAGCGCCACCGGGTCCGGCGTGGTCAGCGAGCCGTAGCGCTCGCGCCCCGGCGCCATCACCCCGAGCGTGCCCAGGCTGGCGGCCTGGTGGCCCAGCAGGGTCCAGAGCTGGCGGGCGAAGTTGACGGTCGAGGTCTTGCCGCTGGTGCCGGTGACGGCGGCGATGGTGGCCGGCTGCCGGCCGTAGAACTCCGCCGCCATCAGCGCCAGGCGGCGCCGCGGATTGGCGGCGGTGATCAGCGCCGCCGTGGCGCCCGGCGGCAGCACCGTGCCCTCCGGCGCCAGGATCGCGGCGGCGCCGGCGGTCAGGGCGTCGGCGATGAAGGCGCGGCCATCGGCGCGCGCGCCCGGCAGCGCCGCGAACAGGAAGCCGGGCCGGACCGCGCGGGAATCAGCGGTCAGCCCCTTCAGCCCGGCGGGCAGGATCGAGGTGCCGCCGCTCATCCCTCTTCCTCCTCCGCGGCCACCGCGACCTGCGGGGCGGCACGGCCGGCCGGCTCCACCGCCAGTTCCCGCAGGATCGCCGGGTCGTTCGGATCCTTCGGCTCGACCCCCATCATCGGCCCCATGCGGGCGATGATCCGGCCGCCCAGCGGCGCCGCGTTCCAGCCTGCGGTGTTGTAGCCGTAAGTGCCTTCGATCGCCTGGGCATCCTCCAGCATGGTCATGACGATGTATTTCGGATCATAGGCCGGGAAGATGCCGACGAAGTCGGTCACGCCGGCCTTGCGGTTGTAGCCGCCGCGCACCGCCTTGTTGGCCGAGCCGGTCTTGGCGCCGACGAAATAGCCGGGCACGTCCGACTTGGTCGCGGTGCCGCTGACGGTCACGACGCGCATCAGCGCCCGCATCGTTCGGGACAGTTCCGGCGACAGCACCCGTTTTCCCGGCACCGGCTGGGACGGGTCGCGCCTGAACAGCGTCGGCGGATGGAGGGTGCCACCATTGACCACGGCGGCGACCGCGCTGACGAGCTGGACCGGGGTGACCGCAATGCCGTGACCATAGGCGATGGTCATGCCGCTGACCTGGCTCCAGGGCTGCGGCACCATCGGCGCTCCGACCTCCGGCAGCTCGAGCGGCGAGGGCTTGGTCAAGCCGAGCCGGGCCATGAACTCCTTCTGCCGCTGGAGTCCCGCCGCCTCGAACATGTGCACCGAGCCGGTGTTCATCGACTGCCGGAAGATCTCGTAGACGCTCCACCGCCCGGATTGCGGCTCGGCCCGGAAATTGCGGATGGTGAAGCGGCCGACCCGGATCGGGCTCTGGTCGTAGGTGGTCTGCAGGGTCGAAGTGCCGCTTTCCAGCGCCAGCGCGGTGTTAAAGATCTTGAAGGTGGAGCCCATCTCGTACACGCCGAGCGTGTTCCGGTTGAACAGGGCGTCCTCGGACGCGGCGGTCGGCTCGTAGGGGTTGAAGTCTGGCAGCGAGACCATCGACAGGATCTCGCCGGTCTTGACGTCCATGATGACGACGTTACCGGCGGTCGCCCTGAACTTGGCGATCGTCGACTGCAGTTCGTTCCGCACCATCTCCTGCAGCCGCAGGTCGAGCGACAGCACCACCGACTCGCCGTTCTGCAGGCGCTCGTCGAGGCTCTTCTCCAGCCCGGAGATGCCCTGAGCGTCGATGTTGGTGAAGCCGACGACATGCGACGTCAGCCCCCCGGAGGGATAGTAGCGGCGCTCCTCGTTCTGGAAGGCCAGGCCCGGGATGCCGAGGCGGTTGATCTCATATTGCTGGGCCGGGGTCAGGCCGCGCTTCAGCCAGACGAAGCGCCGGTCCGACGACAGGTCGGCCAGCACCTTGTCGGCATTCAGATCCGGCAGCACCTTGCTCAGCCGCAGCGAGGCCTCGATCGGGTCCAGCACCAGCTTCGGGTCGGCATAGAGCGACACCGAAGGCAGCGTGGTGGCCAGGATCAGCCCGTTGCGGTCGCGCAGATCGGCCCGGTCGCCGGCGGGGCCGACCATGGCGACCGGCGCGCCCTCCCCGGTTTCGGCGAACGCCATCAGCCGGACCAGACCCAGCCCGATGCCGGCGAAGGCCATGCCGAAGACCAGCGCGGTGACGACCACGCGCTGCCGGCCGGTCTCGATCGCCGCGGACAGGGCGCGGCCCGGGCGGCCGGCCTCGGCCTGGATGGCCCGGGGGCCGAGATGCGCGAGGGGGAGGTCGGAGGCGATGGCCATCGCTCAGTCCTCGTTGCCGGCCGAGACATTGGCGACCACCGCGTTGGCCGGCGGCGCCAGCATCTGCAGGATCGCCGGGTCCTTCGGGTTCGCCGGCTCGACCCCCAGCATCGGCCCCATCCGGGCGATGATCCGGCCGCCCAGCGGCGCCGAGTTCCAGCCGGCGCTGGCGAAGCCGTAGGTGCCCTTGATCGGCTGCGGGTCGTCCAGCATGGTCATGACGACGTATTTCGGATCGTAGATCGGAAACACGCCGACGAAGTCGGTCACCCGGGCCCGGCGGTTGTAGCCGCCGCGCGCCGCCTTGTCGGCGGTGCCGGTCTTGCCGCCGACGAAGTAGCCGGGCACCTCGGCCTTGGTCGCGGTGCCGCCGGTGACCACGGCGCGCATCAGCATCCGCATCGTCCGCGACAGATCGGCCGAGATCACGCGCTTGCCCGGCACCGGCTGCGACGGGTCGCGCTTGAACAGGGTCGGCGAATGCAGGATGCCGCCGTTGACGATGGCGCTGACCGCGGTGACCAGCGACAGCGGCGACACCGCCATGCCGTGGCCGTAGGCGATGGTCATGCCGCTGATCTTGCTCCAGGGATGCGGCACCATCGGGGCGCCGACCTCGGGCAGGTCGATCGGGGCCGGCCTGGTCAGGCCGAGCCGGGTCAGGAACTCCTTCTGCCGGTCGACGCCCGCGGCCTCCTCCATGTGCACCGAGCCGGTGTTGAGCGACAGCCGGAAGATCTCGTAGACGCTGAGCATCCCCGACTCGGGGTCGCCGCGGAAATTGTGGATGGTGAAGCGCCCGACATGGATCGGGCTCTCGTCATAGAGGCTGGTCAGGGTCGAGGTGCCGCTTTCCAGCGCCATCGCCGTGTTGAAGATCTTGAACGTCGACCCGGGCTCGTACACGCCGAGCGTGTTCCGGTTGAACATCGCCTCCTCGGACGGGCCGCCCGGCTCGTACGGGTTGAAGTCCGGCAGCGACACCATCGCCAGGACCTCGCCGGTGTTGACGTCCATGATCAGGGCGTTGCCGCCCTGGGCGTGGAACTGCTCGACCGTTGCCTGCAGCTCGTCGCGCACCATCTCCTGCAGCCGCAGGTCGAGCGACAGCGCCACCGACTCGCCGTTCTGCAGGCGGTCGTCGAGGCTCTTCTCCAGCCCGGCGATGCCCTGGGCGTCGATGTTGGTGAAGCCGACGACATGCGAGGTCAGGTTGCCGGCTGGGTAGTAGCGGCGCTCCTCGTTCTGGAAGGCCAGGCCGGGGAGGCCGAGGCGGTTGACCTCGTATTGCTGGGCCGGGGTCAGGCCGCGCCTCAGCCAGACGAAGCGCCGGTCCGAGGACAGGTCGGCCAGCACCTTGGCCTGGTCGAGATCGGGCAGCACCTTGGCCAGGCGCAGCGAGGCCTCGATCGGGTCCAGCACCAGCTTCGGGTCGGCATAGAGCGACACCGAGGGCAGCGTGGTGGCGACGATCAGCCCGTTACGGTCGCGCAGATCGGCCCGGTCGGCGGCCGGCGCGGCGGCGGGCAGGGCATGGGTGGCGAGGGCGCTGTCGGCATCGCTGCCGAAGGCCATCAGGTCGACCAGCTTGAGGCCGATGGCGCCGAAGGTGACGCTGAACACAAGGGCGCTGATGACGATGCGCTGGCGGCCCGTCTCGATGGCCGCGGAAAGCCGTTGAGCCGGCCGAAGGGCCGGCTCCGTCTGCCGCGGTGAGGTCGGGGTTCCATCCAGCGCGTCAGCCGTCATCGAATTCCCCGTGGCGCCTCGAGGCCGGAGAGCAGGGCACCGATCGGATCATCCGACGCGGCGGCCCGGGTCGGGGCCAGGGCCTGGGCCACGGCCTCCAACGATGCGGCGGCGGGCCGGCGCGGCGCCACCACCGGCCGGATCGGGACGTCGCCCGTCGCGACCCTTGCGACGGGCGGGGCCGAAACGGGTGCCGGGGCCACCGCCGGCGCCGGCCGGACCTCGGCGACGGCCATCTGCACCGGGGCGGCGGCCGGGAGCGATGCGACCTGGGGCGAAACGGCTGGGATCTGGACGGGCATCGGCGCGGCCGCGGCAAGGAGGATTCCGCCCTCGCCGGGTCTGTGGCCTGGCAGGGGCACGGGCCCGACGCTGGGCAGCGCATCGATCTGGGCGACCAGCGACGCCGTCGGCGCCATCGGCTCGCCGTCGAGCGACGGCAGCGGCATCGGGAGGTCCGCCGCGCTGGCGACCATCTGCGTCGGCGCGATCGGGCGCAGCTTCGTAAACTGGTCCGTCAGCGCCTGCAAGCGCGACGGCTGGTTCAGGAACGCCCATTCGGCATGCATCACCCGGATCGAATCCTGTTCCCGCAGGATCGACCGGTTGAGGCCGCGCAGATCGCCTTCCAGCGACTGCACCTCGTAGCTGGTCTTGAACAGGAACGCGCTCGACGCCCCGATGAGGCCGAGCCAGATCATCGTTCCGACGCGGATCATGCTGCCACCCTCCCCCTCTCCCCGCCCCCATGACCGACTGGCGGCCACGCGGGAGCCTCGCTCCGGATCGCCGCCCGCAGCCGCGCCGACCGGGCGCGCGGGTTGCTGCGGGTCTCCGTCTCGCCCGCCGTGACCGACCGCTTGGCCGCCAGGCGGAAGCTCGGCGCCCGGCTCTCACCGCCGACGGGCGCCGCGACATGGCGCGACACGCCGCCGCCGACGCCGCTGCGCTCCGCCAGGAAGCGCTTGACGCGGCGGTCCTCCAGGCTGTGGAAAGTGACCACGGCGAGCCGTCCCCCGGGCCGAAGCAGGCGTTCGGCCCCGCTCAAGCCGTGGTCGAGTTCCGTCAATTCCTCATTCACCCACAGACGCAGCGCCTGGAAGGTGCGCGTCGCCGGATCGATGCCGTCCTTCGACCGCGGCACCACCCGGCGCACGATCTCGGCCAATTGCAGCGTCCGCTCGATCCGCGCCTCCTTGCGGGCCGCGACGATGGCGCGGGCGACGCGGCGCGACAGGCGCTCCTCGCCGAAATCGTAGATCACGTTGGCCAGGTCATCCTCGGCCATGGCGTTGACGACGTCGGCGGCGCTCTGCCCATCTCGTCCCATGCGCATGTCCAGCGGCCCGTCGGCGCGGAAGGAGAAGCCGCGCGCCGGGTCGTCGAGCTGCGGCGACGACACGCCGAGATCCAGCACCACCCCGTCCGCCTGCTCGCCGACCAGCGCATCCATGGCGCCGAAGCGGCCCTCGACGATGCGGAACCGGCCCGGCTGCTCGGCCTCCAGGCGGCGCCCCTCCGCCACCGCCTCGGGGTCGCGGTCGATGCCGACCACCCGACAGTCGGCCGCCGCCAGCAGGCCGCGGGCATAGCCGCCGCGGCCGAAGGTGCCGTCGACGATCAGGTCGCCGTCACGCGGCGCCACCGCCGCCACGATCTCGTTCAGCAGGACCGGGATGTGGGCGCCGCTCATGCCGCGCCTCCGTTGGCGCCGGCACGGGCCAGCGTCATGTCGCGCGACGCCGCCAGCCGGGCCTGCTGATGCGCCTTCAGCGCCTCCGGCTCCCAGATCTGGAAGCGGCTGCCCATGCCCATGAAGGCGACGTTCTCGGTGATGCCCGCCAGCTCCATCATCTGCCGCGGCAGGATGATCCGCCCGTCCGAGTCGATCTGCAGGTGCTCGGTCTCGGAGAATTCGCGGATTTCCAGGGCCTCGCGCTCCGGCGAGTACAAGTCCATCGCGTCGAGCCGGCGCTGGACCTCGTCCATGTAGGCCTCGGTCACCCCGTCCAGGGCCCGGCGGTCGGGGGTGGGCTTCAGGTTCACGATCAGCACCGGCTTCGCCGCAGGCCCATCCGGCTTCACCACCGGCGCCAGCGCCTCCAAGGTCGTGCGGAAGGGAGCGGGCACGCTGACCCGCCCCTTCTTGTCGACCTTGTTGACGTAGGTGCCCGTGAACCGAGCCATCAATCCCCCCAGCGGCGCATCCGCCGCCTCAACACCCCCGTCGCCCACACCCCGGAAGTGGACGATCGACCCCATCCGATGGGAGTTCATGGGATATCATGGGCAAGGGTGGAACGCAATGGGACGGGCTGGTCAAATCATGGGAAATCAATGGATTTTCTGTGATCCGTGGCTTTTTGGCCGCTTTGACGGGACTCCTCGACTGTCATCGGAACAAAACCGAAGTTGGCGTGCTTCTTTCGACTCCGATCTTGGGATTGTTTTTCTTTTGTTCTCATTCTGAGACAAGGGAATGCGGCCCGGACGCTGTCCGGCCGCTCGGCGGTGAAGCTGGGAAAAGGCGGCAGATGGCCTGTAAGCCGGGTTCTGTCCCCAGCCCCGTATCCTTGCGGACGGCGGGCCGGGGGATGGCCATTCCTCTGGGACGACGGTCGCCCGTCGCCTCGCGCGACCAACCCGGGCGGCAGGCGGAAACGCCTGTCGACCCATGGTTTCCCATGGGTCGCCCCGCCCCTATTCGGTCTTGCTCCCGGTGGGGTTTACCGTGCCGCGACCGTTGCCGGCCGCGCGGTGCGCTCTTACCGCACCCTTTCACCCTTACCCGGCCGGAGCCGGGCGGTTTGCTTTCTGTGGCACTGTCCCTAGGGTCGCCCCCGCCGGGCGTTACCCGGCACCGTGTTTCCGTGGAGCCCGGACTTTCCTCCCCGCCGGGCCGAAACCCGGCAGAGCGGCCATCCGGCCATCTGCCGGCGTTGGTATAGGGAGCCGGCGGCCGGACCGCAAGGCGGCCCATGCCGTCCCATGACAGATTGGTGACGGAGGATCAGGCTGCCGGCCTGGTCAGCGCCGACAGGCTCTCCCTCTGCCGGCCCTCGGCGTCGAAATTCGCAGGGCTCAGCCAGCGCTCGAAGGCGGCGCGCAGCCGCGGCCAATCGCTGTCGATGATCGAGAACCAAGCGGTGTCGCGGTTGCGGCCCTTGTAGACCACGGCCTGGCGGAACAGCCCCTCATACTGGAAGCCGAGGCGGGCGGCCGCGGCGCGCGACGGCGCGTTCAGGCTGTCGCATTTCCATTCGTAGCGGCGGTAGCCGAGCTCGTCGAACACCCGGCGCATCATCAGGAACATCGCCTCGGTCGCCATCGGCGTGCGCTGCAGCAGCGGCGAGAAGTGGATGTGCCCGACCTCGATCGCCCCGTTCGCCGGGTCGATGCGGAGATAGGAGGCGACGCCGACCGCCCGGCCGGTGGCGCGGTCGATCACCGTGTGGAACAGCGGGTCGGTGCCGGCCGCCATCTTGTCCAGCCAGGCGCGGAAATCGCCGAACTCGGCGAACGGACCGATGCCGAGATAGGTCCAGTTGCGGCCGTCCTGGTCGCGGCCCATCGCCTCGAACAGCTCCTCGGCGTGGCGGGCGGGGTCGAGCGGCTCGAGCCGGCAAATTCGGCCCTCCATCGGCGTGCGCGGCGGCAGCGGCCGCTTCTCCCAGCCGGGAACGGGGGCGCCGATCGGCTGGCCCAGGGGGTTGGTGAGGTCGGCCATCATCGGTCTCCGCGTCACTCGCCGGCTTCGGCCGGGGCCAGGGCGCCCCGGACATTGGCCCGCAGGATATCGTCGAAGCGGGCGCCACGTGCATAGGGATCGGTCGCCACGCCCGGGGCGATGCCGGCCGGCAGCAGCGGGCAGGGCTGCAGCGCGCCGATGGTCTCGGCGATCGGGATCACCCCGGCCCAGATGCCGGCGGCCAGATCGTCCTCGTCGTCATGCGGCGGGCCGCTGCGGATCTTCACGCTGGCCTCCTCGATCTCCATCCCGATCAGCGTGGTGGCCCGCACCTCCTTCACCGTCGGGCGCCGCATCTCCGCCACCCGGCCGGGGAACAGCCGCTCGACATAGGCGTCGAGCGCCTCGCGCTTGTGCGCCTCGTCCTCGACCTTCGAAGCGGTGCCGAACACCATCACCGCGCGGTAGTTCATCGAGCAGTTGAAGCCGGAGCGGGCGAGGACCAGCCCGTCGATATGGGTGGCAGTGAGGCAGACCGGCAGGCCCACGCCCTGCCCCTGCAGCATCCGGCTGACCGAGGAGCCGTGCCAGTACAGCCGGTCGCCCTCGCGCCAATAGGCGGTCGGGGTGCAGTAGGGCTGGCCGTCGAGGACATAGGCGATGTGGCAGACCACGCTGGCGTCGAGCACGGCATGGACCGTGGCGCGGTCATAGGCGCCACGCTTGGCCAGGCGCTTCAGCTTGGCGCGGGCGGACGGAATCTCGGTCATGGCGATCCTCGGAACGGCATTGGCCTTCTCGATGCCGTGTTTTCCGGCAACTTGAAAGGTCCAATTTCAAACGGCCGGCCCGACCAATCGCTAGCGAAACCCGCGCAGCACCGCCCCGAGCGTCCGGGCGGCGGCGTCGAGGGCCTGGGGCGGGAAGCCGGTGAAGCCGAGGATCAGCGCCCGGCGCGGCGGCGCCGCGATGTGCATCGGCGACAGCGGTCGGACCACCAGGCCGCGCCGACGCGCCGCCTCGGCCACCGCGACATCGTCCAGCCCCGGCCGCAGGTCGGCGACGAGATACATGCCGCGGTCGATCGGGGCGACGGTCAGGTCGTCGCCCGCCTCCGCCGCGAGCGCCGCGGTCAGCCGCTCGCGCCGCTCGGCATATTCCTGGCGCATGCGGCGGATGTGGCGGGTGAAGTGGCCTTCGTTGATGAAGTCGACCAGGACGTCGTCGAGGATGGTCGACGGGAAGCGGTCGGCGGCGTTGCGGATCACGGCGAAGCGGTCGACCAGCTCCGGCGGCAGCACCACGTAGCCGACGCGCAGCCCCGGGAACAGCACCTTGCTGAGGGTGCCGATATAGATGACGCGGCCATGCCGGTCCAAGCCCTGCAGCGCCGAGAGCGGCCGACCGGAGAAGCGGAACTCGCTGTCGTAGTCGTCCTCGATCACCCAGCGCCCGTCGCGCGCCCAGTCGAGCAGCACCAGCCGCCGCGGCAGGCTCATCGCCACGCCGAGCGGGTAGTGGTGCGTCGGGGTGCAGTAGAGCACCCGCGCCTCGGGCTCCAGCGCCATGCCGGCGGCAACGTCCAGCCCCTGATCGTCGACCGGCACCGGGGCGATCCGCAGCCGGTGCTGGCGCAGGCAGGCCAGCGCCGCCGGGTAGCACGGATCCTCGATCCAGGCGGGGTCGCCGGCCTGCGCCACGGCGCGCAGCACCAGGTCCAGCCCCTGCTGGCTGCCGGAGACGATGGCGATGCGGTCGGCGTCGCAGGCGACGGAGCGCGACACCCGGAGGTACTCGGCCAGGGCCTCGCGCAGCGGCCGGTGCCCCATCGGGTCGCCATAGCCGCGCTGGCGCACGCCGATGCCGCGCAGATGCAATTGCACCAGCCGGCCCCAGGCGCGCTCGGTGGCCGGGTGCATGCCGCAGAAGCCGGCGGCGAAGGGCACGGACTCGCCGCGCCAGGCGGGGGCCGCTGCAGCCGGTCCGGGGCGTTCGGCCGGCGCCGCCGGCTGGTCCTCCGCCTCGATCCCGGCGGCGACATAGGTGCCGGCGCCGACCCGGCCGGCGACCACGCCCTCGGCCTGCAGCTGGTCATAGGCGGCGACCACGGTGGTGCGCGACACGCCGAGCCGGCCGGCCAGGATCCGGGTGGCGGGCAGCCGCGTGCCGGCCGGCACCACCCGGCGGGCGATCAGGTCGCGCAGCGCCAGGTGCAGCTGCTGGAACAGCGGCCGGCTGTCGTCCGGGTCGAGCCCGAGATCGATCAGGTCGATCCAGGAGACCGGGCGGTCCTTGACCGGCGGCCGGCCCGCCATCGGGTCAACCCTGGCGCAGCCGAGCCACCAGGTCGGGCAGGGAGGCGATCTGGAAGCCCTTCTCCGCCGCCTCGGCGACTAGGGCGCCGGCGTCGCCCCGCCCGGCCAGAACCTCGCCCGCGGCCCAGAGCAGGGTCGAGCGGGTGCCGCTGCGGCAATGCATCACCACCGGCTTCGGCGCTGACGCGAGGGCCTGCTGCATCGCCTCGACATCGCCCGGCGCGATCGAGGAGGAGGTGACCGGGATGTGGATATAGGTCAGGCCCAGCCGCTCGGCCTCGGCCCGCGCCTGCTCGGCCGGCAGCTGGCCCGGCTCCTCGCCGTCCGGCCGGTTGTTGATCAGGGTGCGGGCGCCCGAGGCCGCGATCTCCGCGATCGCCGCGCGGTCCACCTGCGCCGCCGCATACAGGTCGGGCGCGATCTCCGTCAGCTTGGCCATGATCTTCCTCTCACGTGACCTGCGCCTGGGCTTCGACCGCCTTCGGCCGACGCAGGATGATGATGCCGACGCCGATCAGCGTGGCGATGCCGCCGAGCAGCAGATTCCAGCTCGGCGGTTCGTCCAGGAACAGCACGCCCGACAGCACCCCGAACACCGGCACCAGCAGGGTATAGGGCATGGTCTGGTTCACGGAATAGGTGCGCAGCAGGCGGTACCAGATGGCGTAGGAGAAGATCACCACGACCACCGCCTGGAAGGCGACCGCCATCCACGCCCACCCGCTGGCCCGGGTGACCGCCTGCCACTGGCCGTCCTCGATCAGCAGCGAGGCGACGAGCAGCATCGGCGCGGCGAACAGCGACATCCAGCCATTGATGGTGGAGGGATCGAGATCCGTCATCCGCTTCATCTGGATGTTGGCGCCGGCCCAGACGATCGCCGCCACCACGATCAGCCCGATCGCCCACAAGGCCGAGCTGTGCCGCGGCTCGCCCGCCAGGATGGCGACGCCGCCGATCGCCACCGCCATGCCGAGCGCGCGGCGCCAGCCGATCCTGTCGCCGAACAGCAGCATGGCCAGGAAGGCCGAGGCCGGCACCTGCACCTGGATGACGATCGCCGCCACCGCGGCGTCGACATGCGCCAGCCCGGTGAACATCAGCGAGAAATGGGTCAGCCCCAGCATCACCGCCAGGATCAGCACGTCGCGCCAGCGCCCGCGCGGCAGTCGCACGAAGGGCACCAGCAGCAGCGCCACCAGGCCGAAGCGCAGCGCCATGAACAAGAGCGGCGGCAGCTCCGCGAGGCCGTATTTGGCGATCACGAAGTTGTAGCCCCAGATCAGCATGACGCCGAGGGTCAGCAGCAGGTCGACCGGCCGCATCATCAGGCGCCGAGCTCCTCCGCCAGGGATGCGAGCTCGAGCCAGCGCTCCTCCGCCGCCTCCCGCTCCGCCTCGGCCGCCGCCAGCCGAGCGCTCTTCTTAGCGAAGCCGTCGGGGTCGCGGGCGTAGAGGCCCGGGTCGTGCAGCGCCTCGCCGAGCCGGGCGATCTCGGCGGTCAGCGCCTCGATCCGGCCGGGCAGCAGGTCGAGCTCGCGCTGGTCCTTGAAGCTGAGCTTGGTGCGCGGCTTCGAAGCCACGGGCTTGGCCGCCGGGGCGGAGCGTGCCACCGGGGCCGCTGCCTGGGCTGCCGGACGCTGGCGCAGATAGTCGGTGTAGCCGCCGACATACTCCGTCACCCGGCCCTGGCCCTCGACCGCGATCACCGAGGTCGCCAGCCGGTCGAGGAAGTCGCGGTCGTGGCTGACCAGGATCAGCGTGCCCTGGAAGTCGGCCAGCACCTCCTCCAGCAGGTCCAGCGTCTCCAGGTCCAGATCGTTGGTCGGCTCGTCCAGGATCAGCAGGTTGCTGGGCCGGGCGAACAGCTTGGCCAGCAGGAGGCGGCCGCGCTCGCCGCCCGACAGGCTCTTCACCGGGCTGAACATCCGCGAGGAATCGAACAGGAAGTCGCCGAGATAGGAGGCGATGTGCCGCTTCTGGTCGCCGACCTGGACATGGTCGCCGCCATGCGGCAGCAGCGTGTCGCGCAGCGTGGTCTCGGGGTCGAGGGCGACGCGGGTCTGGTCGTAATAGGCGGGTTCCACCCCCGGCCCCAGCCGCACCGTCCCCGAATCGGGCCGCTCGGCCCCGGTCAGCACCTTGACCAGGGATGATTTGCCGGCGCCGTTCGGGCCGATCACGCCGATCCGGTCGCCGCGCGCCACGCGGGTGGAGAAGTCGCGGACGATGACGGTGTCGCCATAGGCCTTGGACACATGCTCGGCCTCGATCACGCGGACCGCGCCCCGGCCGGCCTCGGCGATGCCGAGCGCCGCGACACCCTGGCGGTCGATCTGGGACCGACGTTCGGCCCGCATGGCGTAGAGGTTGCGCAGCCGGCCCTGGTTGCGCTTGCGCCGGGCGCTGATGCCCTGGCGCGACCAGGTGGTCTCGGACGCGATCCGCTTGTCCAGCCGCGCCCGCTCCGCCTCCTCCTGCGCCAGGATGGTCTCGCTCCATTCGTCGAACTCGGCGAAGGGCTTGTCCATCTGCCGCAGCACGCCGCGGTCGATCCACCAGCTGCGCTGGGTCAGCGCGTTCAGGAAGGCACGGTCGTGGCTGATCAGCAGCAGCGCGCCGCGCCAGGCCTTCAGCTCGCCCTCCAGCCATTCGATGGTCGGCAGGTCGAGATGGTTGGTCGGCTCGTCCAGCAGCAGCACGTCGGGCTCGCCGACCACGGCGTGGGCGATGGCGGCGCGCCGCCCTTCCCCGCCCGACAGGGTGTCGGTCGACCGGTCGCCGTCCAGCTTGATCGCGGCCAGCACCTGCTCGACCCGCCAATGGTCGTGGGCGCGGTCGGCCGGCAAGGCGGAGGCGACGTAATCGGCCACGGTGGCGTGGACGGTCAGGTCCGGCTCCTGCGCCAGATAGGCGATGCGGATGCCGGGCTGGACGAAGCGCTCGCCGCCGTCGAGATCGATCGTCCCGGCCAGCGCCTTCAGGATGGTCGACTTGCCGCTGCCGTTGCGGCCGACCAGGCACGCCTTGTCGCCGGCCGAGAGCGCCAGGTCGACGCCGGTCCAGAGGGGGGCGCCGCCGAAGGTGACGGCGGCGTTGCGGAGGCCGAGCAGGAGGGTCATGCGCCAAGGATCCGAGAGAGGCCGCCCTTGTCGCAACAATGATCGGACTTGACCAGTCCTCGAATGATCATGCCTGCCCGACCACCGGACTGACCACCCGGCGGCCGCCGGGCGTGCGCTCGACCGTCAGCGTCACGCCGTAGAGCCGGGTCAGCCGGTCCGGTGTCAGCACCGCGTCGACCGGCCCGGTCTCGAAGCCGCTGCCCAGCACCGCGACCCGGTCGGCGACGGCGAAGGCGTGCTCCGGCTCATGGGTCGAGACCAGCACCGCCAGCCCGTCGGCGGCCAAGGCGCGGATCCGGTCCAGCACCCGCAGGCGGTTGCCGAGGTCGAGGCTGGCCGTCGGCTCGTCCATCACCACCACCCCGGCCTGCTGCGCCAAAGCGCGGGCGATCAGCGCCAGCTGGCGCTGGCCGCCGGAGATCCGGGTCGAATCCCGCGGCGCCAGCGCGGCAATGCCGAGGGCGTCGAGCGCGCGCAGGGCGATGTCGAGATCGGCCTGGCCGGGCGTGGCGAAGGCGCCGAGCGCCGCGGTCCGGCCCATCACCACGAGGTCGAGCACGGTGTAGGCGAAGTCGCCGGGATAGGCCTGCGGCACATAGGCGACGCGGCGGGCCACCGCCGCCGGCCGCAGCCGCGCCAACGCCTCGCCGCCGACCCGGACGGTGCCGGCCAGCGGCGGGATCAGGCCGAGCAGGGTCTTGAACAACGTGGTCTTGCCGACGCCGTTCGGCCCGAGCAGGCAGGTGACCGTGCCGGCCTCCAGCGCCAGGTCGATGCCGGTGGCGACGGTGGTGGCGCCATAGCCGATGGTGAGGCCTTCGGCGGACAGGGCGCTCACGGCAGCCGCCTCCGCCGGCCATGCGCCAGCAGCCAGACGAAGATCGGGCCGCCGACCGCGGCGGTCAGGACGCCGAGCGGGATCTCGATCTCGGCGGCGGAGCGGGCCAGCGTGTCGATCGCCAGCATGAAGGCGGCGCCCAGCAGGATCGCCGCCGGCAGCAGCCGGTCGAAGCGCGGCCCGACCAGCAGGCGCGCCATGTGCGGCACCATCAGCCCGACCCAGCCGATGACGCCGGAGATGGCCACGACAGCGGCGGTGACCAGCGTCGCGGCCACGATCACCAGCAGGCGCAGGCGCGGCACGTCGACGCCCAGCGCCCGCGCCTCGTCGTCGCCCAGCGACAGCACGCCGATGCGCCAGCGCAGCAGCAGCAGCGGCACGAGGCCGACCAGAACCGCCGGCAGCACCGCCGCCACGTCGTCGACCTTCACCCCGGCCAGGCTGCCGAGCAGCCAGAAGGTGATCGCCGGCAGCTGGTCGTAGGGGTCGGCCAGCACCTTGACCAGGGAGATGGCGGCGCCGGCCAGGGCGCCGATGACGATCCCGGCCAGGACCAGCACCAGCACGTCGCCGCCGCCCCGCAGCGTGCGGGCCAGGGCGCCGACCGCGGCCACGGTGACCAGCCCGCCGCCGAAGCCGAGCAGCTGGATCGCCACCACCGGCAGGCCGAGCAGGATGCCGAGCACCGCGCCGAAGCCGGCGCCTGTCGAGACGCCGAGGATGTCCGGCGACACCAGCGGGTTGCGGAACAGGCTCTGATAGGCGGCGCCGGCGGCGGACAGCGCGGCGCCGACCAGCATCGCCGCCAGCACCCGCGGCAGGCGGATGCGAAACAGCACCGTCTCCACCGTCGGGTCGATCGCCCCGCCGAACAGCCGGTGCCACAGTGCGGCCAACACCTCCTGCGGCGGGATGCGGTAGGGGCCGATGCCGGCGGCGACCAGCACCATCGCGATCAGGAGCGCCGTCAGGACGAGAAGGATCGTCGCTGTCCGCACTGTCGAGGCTCAGCCCCCGGCGCCGTCGAGCAGGCGGGCCAGGTCGGCATCGGTCAGGTCGACCTGGTAGAACAGGTGGTAGAAGCCGCGGATCTGGTCGCTCAAGGTTCCCGGCGCCTGCTCCGGATACAGCGTGTGCAGCAGCCAGGTCAGGCCGATCAGCCGGTTGACCGAGGGCGGGACGTCGACGAAGCCGAAGGGCTGGCCCGGCGACAGGAACACGCGCTTGGCCTTGACCGCCGGCACCGGCTGCCAGTCCGGGCTGGCGGCGACGCCCTGGGCGAAGCGGCGGTCGAGCGCGACGATGGTGTCCGGCGCCCAGGCGATCACCTGCTCGCGCGAGGCGGTGACGAGGCCGCCCTTGTCGCGCAGGCCTTCGACCACGTTGACGGCGCCGACGCGCTCGAGGATCTCGGTGGTGATCGACCCGCGCGAGCCCGACTCCAGCCCTTCCGGCCCGCGGGCGAGATAGACCTTCGGGCGCTGGTCGGCCGGCACCGCGGCCAAGGTGGTGTCGACCTGGGCGAAGATCGCCTCCGCCGCCTTGGCCAGCGCCTCGCCCCGCTCCGGCACGCCGAGGATGCCGGCCAGCAGGCGCAGCGCCGCCGGGGTGTTGCCGAAGCTGCCGTCGATCAACAGGTAGGGGATGCCGGTCTGCTGCTGCACCCGGTCGGCCAGCGATCTATAGGTGTCGCTGATGGTGCCGAAATCGACGATCAAATCGGGCTTGGCGGCGAGCAGCTGCTCCAGGTTGACGGTGTCGCCCCGGCCGGTGAGACGGCCCGTCTCCGGCAGGTCGCGCACCGCGGGCAGCAGGAACGGCTTGTCCTCCGGCCGCGGCGCCCGTACCCAGCCGGTCATGGTCTGCGGCGCCAGCATGTACAACAGCACCGAGGCCGGCGGGCCGGCGGCGAAGACCCGGCTTACATGGTCCGGGATGTCGACCCGGCGGCCGGCGGAATCGGTGACGGTGCGGGCCCAGGCCGGGGCGACCACCAGGGCCAGGACGGCGATCAGGGCGGCCAGGGCGCCGCGGCGTCGGAGCATGGTCAGGGAGCTCCCATGTCGGCATCGCCGGGCGTCGGAGGGGCGAGCGGCGTGAAGGCGCAGCGGTCCGGCTTGATGTCGATCAGCGGGGTACCGTCGAGGCAGTCGAGCCCGCGCACCAGCAGGGTCGACCCCTCGATGCCGAGCAGCGCGACCATCGCGGTGCCGATCGGGTTGGGCCGCACCGGCGAGCGCAGCGAGAAGGTGCCGCGGGTGGTGCCGTCGCTCTTCGGGCTCTGCAGCACCAGGTCGCGGCGCGACTTGTGCAGCCAGTACAGGATCTCGAGCCGGTCGAATTCGGCGATGCCGTCCAGCGCCTGGTCCCAGGGCGGGAACACCTCGATCCGGCAGGTCGGGCCGTCGCGCCGGCCCTGGCGCGGGCAGTCCATGCGGCTGGTCCAGGGCGTGCGGATGCGGCCGATGAAGACCAGGCCGGCATCGGCCGGCTCGGGCCATTCGACGGCGCGTTCGGCCGCCCGGATCTCGTTCTCGCGCACCATGCGGATCTCCAGCTCCCGTGCCGCTTCGCTATATAGAGCGATATACGCCGGTCGGCGAGAGCCTTGATGCCGCGGAGTGGACGGATGCGCGCAGACCCAGAGCGCGCCAGGGAGTCGAGCAACTTTTTTGGTCACTATCGCGCTCTTCGGGTCAGGATCCGGCGCGCTTTTCATATCGCCAACCCCTAGGCAGTGTGGACGAATTGACTCAGGTATCGGTTTGAGGATTCCGCCAAGAGACTCGATGTGATTCATGGAATGCCGGCTGGTTCGGAGGTCGGCGATGTTGACGAGAATGACGGAGACGGATTG